>DATFMD010000239.1:0-7972 GCA_035267125.1 Nitriliruptoraceae bacterium
GGTGCTGGCCGCCAGGTGGGCCATCAGCGTGGTTGGTGCCGTCGAGGCCACGATCGGCATGTTGTGGTGTTCCGCCACCCAGAAGCGCGCGAACCCGAGGTGATCAGCACGTTGGGCCAGCCGCGTCGTTCCCTGCAGCGCCTCGGCCGACGTGGCACCACGCGCCACCGACCCCAGGTCGAGCACCGACAACGGAACGGACAGTGACGACATGCGTGCTCCAGGGAGTGATCGCGGAACTGACCCAGGACCGCGACCAACGCACCCCACCCCCACTCCCTTCCCACCGCGCCTCATCCCTCGGCAGGCCCCCGTCCCGACCGCTCCCCCGGACGCATGACGCCGCCTGACCGAGGCACGAGGTCAGGCGAGGGCAGGCTCTATCTCAAGGGCATGTCAGTTGGGGTCACGGGTCGAGGCAGGGCGGTGGTGCCCATCAGGGCTTCGTCGACGGCGGCGGCACAGGCACGTCCCTCGGCGATCGCCCACACGATCAGCGACTGGCCGCGGCCCATGTCCCCGCACACCCACACATCGTCGACCGACGTCGACCAGTCGTCGTCGCGGGCAACGTTGGACCGTGCCGTCAGGTCGACGCCGAACTGTTCCAACATGCCGCCGGACTCCGGGCCCAGGAAGCCCATCGCCAACAGGACCAGGTCCGCCTCCAACTCGAAGTCCGAATCCTCCACCTTGGTGAAGCGGCCGTCGACGAACTCGACCTCGTGACCCTGCAGGGCCCGCACACGACCGTCGTCGTCGGCCAGGAACTGCTCGGTGTTCACGCTGTAGATGCGCTCGCCCCCCTCCTCGTGTGCCGAGGTGACCTTGTAGGTCATCGGATACGTCGGCCACGGATTCGCAGCCGACCGTTCCTCGGGCGGGCGCGGCATGATCTCGAACTGGCGCACGGACCGGGCCCCCTGGCGATGGGCGGTGCCCAGGCAGTCTGCGCCGGTGTCGCCACCGCCGATGATGACGACGTCACGACCGGCCGCGTCGATGGGCACCTCGTCCAGTTCTCCCTGGGCGTACCGGTTGCCCCACGGCAGGTACTCCATGGCCTGGTGGATGCCATCGTGCTCACGACCCGGGATGGGCAGGTCGCGCCAGTTGGTGGCACCGCCGGCCAACACCACGGCATCGAACTCCTCCTGCAGGGTCGACGCCGCCCTGTCCACGCCGATCTCGACGCCCGTCACGAACGTCGTGCCCTCGGCCTCCATCTGTTCGAGCCGTCGATCGAGGTGACGCTTCTCCATCTTGAACTCGGGAATGCCGTAGCGCATCAGGCCCCCGATCGCGTCGGCACGCTCGAACACCGTGACGGCATGGCCGGCCCGGGTGAGTTGCTGGGCGGCGGCGAGTCCCGCCGGCCCCGACCCCACCACGGCGACACTGCGGCCAGTCTGCTCGGCAGGCAGCACCGGGGTGACCCAACCCGACTCCCACGCGCGATCGATGATCTCGACCTCGACCTGCTTGATGGTGACCGGTGGCTGGTTGATCCCCAGCACGCAGGAACCCTCGCACGGTGCCGGACACAGGCGGCCTGTGAACTCGGGAAAGTTGTTCGTGGCGTGGAGACGCTCGATCGCGGCCTCCCAGTGGTCCCGGTAGACGAGGTCGTTCCAGTCCGGGATCAGGTTGCCCAGCGGGCATCCGTCGTTGCAGAACGGGATGCCGCAGTCCATGCAGCGACTGGCCTGCGCCTGCAGGTCGACGATCGGGAAGGGCTCGTAGACCTCGCGATAGTCGCCGACACGCTCGTCGACGGGCCGACGATCGGGCAGCACCCGTTCGCGATGCTTGAGGAATCCCTGTGTGTCACCCATTGTGCGTGCCTTCGTGTTCGTGCAGCATCATGCGGTCAGCCCCGCGCCGAGGCCATGATGGCCTCCTCGACGTCTCGACCCTCGACCTCGGCCTCGCGGGCCGCCTCGAGCACGCGGCGGTAGTCCACCGGCATGATCTTGCGGAAGTGGCGCTTGTCGGCGTGCCAGCGACGCAGCAGTTCGGTGGCCAGTGGCGACTCGGTCTCGGCCGCGTAGCGCGCGACCAGGTCGCGCAGCCACGCGAAGTCCTCGGGCTCGGGTGCCTCGAGGTTGACCATCTCCTGGTTGACCTCGCGGTACACGATCCCCTCGGGGTCGTAGACGAACGCGATGCCACCCGACATCCCGGCACCGATGTTGCGGCCGGTGCGACCGAGGATGACGGCACGACCGCCCGTCATGTACTCGCAGGCATGGTCGCCCACGCCTTCGGCCACGACCGTCGCGCCCGAGTTGCGCACGCAGAAGCGCTCCCCCACCTCGCCACGCAGGAAGATCTCGCCGCCAGTGGCGCCATAGGCGATGACGTTGCCCGCGATGATCGACTCGTCGGCACGGAAGTCCGGATGGGTCGATCGAGGTGGCCGCACCACGATGCGGCCTCCCGACAGGCCCTTGCCCACGTAGTCATTGGCGTCACCCCACAGGCGCAGGCTGATGCCCTTGGGCATGAAGGCCCCGAACGACTGCCCCGCCGAACCGGTCAGGTTGACGGCGATCGTCTCGTCGGGCAGGCCCAGGGCGCCGTGCATCCTGGTGACGTGGTGGCCCAGCAGCGTGCCCACCGAGCGGTGGCGGTTGCGGATGCGGATGTCGATGCTGACTTCGCGCTTGCCGTCGATCGCGGGCTGGGCCTGGCGGATCAGTTCCTGGTCCAGGGCCTGGTCCAGCCCATGGTCCTGGGTCTTCGACGCGAACCGGTCCTGCTCCCAGGGTGACTCCGGCACCTCGAGCACTCGGGACAGGTCGATGCCCTCGGCCTTGAAGTGGGTGACGGCAGTGGTCGTGTCGAGCGCATCGACGGCCCCGATGGCCTCCTGGAGGGTGCGGAAGCCCAGTTCGGCCAGGAGTTCACGTACCTCCTGTGCGATGTAGGTCATGAAGTTCACGACGTGGTCGGCCTTGCCCTGGAAGCGCTCGCGCAACTCCGGGTTCTGCGTCGCCACACCGACCGGGCAGGTGTCGAGGTGGCACACGCGCATCATGATGCAGCCCGCCACGACCAGCGGGGCGGTGGCGAACCCGAACTCCTCGCCTCCCAGCAGGGCAGCGATCATCACGTCCCGTCCGGTCTTGAGTTGGCCGTCGACCTGGACGACGATGCGGTCACGCAGGCCGTTTCGCAGCAGGGTCTGCTGGGTCTCGGCCAGGCCGAGTTCCCACGGACCACCGGCGTGCTTGATGGAGTTCATCGGCGACGCCCCCGTCCCCCCGTCGTGGCCCGAGATCAACACGACGTCGGCCTTGGCCTTGGACACGCCGGCCGCGACCGTTCCGACTCCCCGTTCGGCCACGAGCTTGACGTGGACGCGTGCATCGGGATTGGCGTTCTTGAGGTCGTGGATGAGTTGCTTGATGTCCTCGATCGAGTAGATGTCGTGGTGCGGCGGTGGCGAGATCAACCCCACGCCGGGGGTCGAGTGGCGCGTCGCCGCGATCCACGGCCACACCTTCTTGCCCGGCAGCTGGCCGCCCTCGCCGGGCTTGGCACCCTGGGCCATCTTGATCTGCAGGTCGTCGGCGTTGACGAGGTAGTTGCTGGTCACGCCGAACCGCCCCGAGGCCACCTGCTTGATCGCGCTGCGCCGCAGGTCGCCGTCGTGGTCGGGGGTGAATCGATCCGCGTCCTCGCCACCCTCACCGGTGTTGGACTTGGCACCGAGCCGGTTCATGGCGATCGCCAACGTCTCGTGGGCCTCGGCACTGATCGATCCGTAGCTCATGGCTCCCGTCGAGAAGCGCTTGACGATCTCGCTGACGGGCTCGACCTCGTCGATCGGGACGGGTTCGCGCACGCCCTGCTTGAAGGTCAGCAGGCCACGCAGCGTCGCCAGCCGCTCGGACTGGTCGTTGACGAGTTCGGTGTACTCCTTGAACACCTCGTAGCGACCCGACCGGGTGGCGTGCTGCAGCTTGAACACGGTCCGGGGGTTGAACAGGTGGTACTCGCCCTCTCGGCGCCACTGGTACTCACCACCGACCCACAGGTCGCGGTGGGCGGCCTCGGTGGGGTTGGGCAAGTGCGCGAACCGGTGGCGCTCGGCGACCTCGGCAGCGATCTCGTCGAGTCCGATTCCCTCGATGTTGGAGGTCGTGCCGGTGAAGTGGGCATCGACCAGTTCCCGCGACAGCCCGATGGCCTCGAACACCTGTGCACCGGTGTAGGAGGCGACCGTCGAGATCCCCATCTTGGACATGATCTTGAGCACGCCCTTGGTCAGCCCCTTGATGTAGTTGGAGGTCGCGTCGTCCGGGCTGATGCGCGTGACGATGTCGCTGCGGATCAGGTCGTGGATGGTCTCGAACGCGAGGTAGGGGTTGATCGCGCCCGCGCCGAACCCGATCAGGCACGCCATGTGGTGGACCTCGCGGGCATCTCCGGCCTCGACGACCAGCCCGACCCGGGTGCGCTGCTGGGTGCGGACCAGGTGGTGGTGCACGGCCGCCGTGAGCAGCAGGGACGGGATCGGGGCCAACTGCGCGTTGGAGTAGCGATCCGACAGCACGATGATGCGCGCCCCACCCTCGATGGCGTCCGACACCTTCTCGAAGACCTGTTCGAGGGCCGCGGCCAGGCCGGCGCCACCCTCGTCGACGGGGTAGAGCCCGTCGATGGCGACCGCGTCGAAGTGGGGCTGGTCGCCGTCCTCGTTCATGTACAGGATCTTGGCGAGTTCCTCGTTGGTGAGGATGGGACGCGGCAACACGATCTGGCGACACGACCGAGGCTGCGGGTCGAGCAGGTTGTGCTCCGGGCCGATGGTGCCGGCCATCGACGTGACCATCTCCTCGCGGATGGCGTCCAGCGGCGGGTTGGTGACCTGGGCGAACAGCTGCTTGAAGTAGTCGAAGAGCAGTCGGGGCCGCTCCGACAGCACCGCGGTCGGAGTGTCGGTGCCCATCGACCCGATCGGCTCGGCCCCCGTCCGCGCCATGGGCGCCAGCAACAGCTTGAGCTCCTCGGTCGTGTAGCCGAAGGTGCGCTGGAACTGCACGATGGAGGAGTGCTGGGGCACGAGCACCTGGCGGTCGGGCAGGTCACCGAGGTGGAGTTGGCCGGCGGCCAGCCAGTCGCCGTAGGGCTCGGTGGTGGCCAGTCGCTGCTTGACCTCGTCGTCGGCGATGATGCGGCCCTGGGACGTGTCGACCAGGAACATGCGACCCGGCTGCAGCCGGCCACGCGCCACGATCGAGGCCGGGTCGAGGTCCACCACGCCGACCTCGGAGGCCATCACCACGAGCCCGTCGTCCGTCTGCCACCAGCGCGACGGACGCAGGCCGTTGCGGTCCAGTACGGCCCCGATCACGGTGCCATCGGTGAAGGCGATGGCGGCCGGGCCGTCCCACGGCTCGATCAGCGACGAGTGGTACTCGTAGAAGTCACGCTTCCACGCCGGCATGGTCTGGTGGTTCTCCCACGCCTCGGGGATCATCATCAGGACTGCGTGGGGCAGGCTGCGGCCACCGAGGTGCAGCAACTCGAGGGCCTCGTCGAAGCTGGCGGTGTCGGACGCGTCGGGGGTCATGATGGGGTAGGCCCGCTCGAGGGACCCGGCCACGTCACCACGCGGGAAGTGGTCGGACACCAGCGACGCCTCGCGGGCGTGCATCCAGTTGCGGTTGCCCATCACCGTGTTGATCTCGCCGTTGTGGGCGAGCAGCCGATAGGGGTGGGCCAGCGGCCACGAGGGAAACGTGTTCGTGGAGAAGCGCGAGTGCACGAGCGCCAGGGCCGACGTCAGTCGTCGGTCGGTGAGGTCGGTGAAGAAGGCACCCAGTTGTGCCGACGTCAACATGCCCTTGTAGACCAGCGTGCGGGTCGACAGCGACGGGAAGTAGACCGACTCCGGGCCGGTCGGTGTGTCGATGGCCACCTGGTGTTCGATGCGCTTGCGCAGGACGAAGGCGCGCCGTTCGAGCGCCATGCCCGACAGTGCCGACCCCTCTTCCCCGGCCACCACCAGGTGGCGGAACACCGGTTCGATGTCCCGGGCCATCGAGCCGATCGCGGAGTTGTCGATCGGGACGTCACGCCAGGCCACGACGCGCAACCCCTCGTCGATCACCACCTTCTCGATGGCATCGACTGCGGCATCCGGATCGTGCGCGGGCAGGAACGCCATGCCCACGGCATAGGAACCCAGCGGCGGCAGTTCGGCATCCACGACCTGGCGCAGGAACGCGTCGGGGATCTGGACCAGGATGCCGGCACCGTCGCCGACGTTCTCCTCGGCCCCCGTGGCACCGCGATGGTCCAGGGCGCACAGCGACGCCAGACCCTGTTCGACCATGCGGTGACTGGCACGACCGTGCATGTCGACGACGAAGGAGACCCCACAGGCATCGTGTTCGAACCGTGGGTCGTACATGCCGCCGGCTTCGGGGCGGCCGTCGCCGGGCGCACGGGCGAAGCGGGCTGGCGCGTGACCGGCTGTCGCTGTCTGGGGCGGGCCGGACGCACCACCGTGGGTCACGTCGGAGGCCGGCGCACGGCGGCGTGGGGGCGTCATGCCCGAGTCAGGAATCATCGCGGGTTCCAATGCGTCGGTCGGTCGGGACGCGACGCTGGAGCCGGAGAACCGGCCATCGATTGGCGTCTCGTCGAGTGGTGCGTGGGTGCGGGACGCCCTTGGCCCGGACTGGGAGTCTAGCGGTTGGCTCGACCGCCCCGTCAAACCGGTGTGCGGCCAGTCCGTCCCGGGCGGGCGTGCACGCAACGGATCAGGGCAACTGACCAGCTGCTTCCCGCAGCAGGAATTCCCGCGGCGACAGCCCCGACGATTCGATCTCGCGAGCCCGGTCGGCGCCGACCCAACGCAGGTGCCACGGTTCCCAGCCATAGCACGTCGTGGCCTGCTCACCGGCCGGATAGCTCACGATGAAGCCGTGGTCGGCGGCATGGTCGTCCAGCCACGCCGCTGCCGGCCGGGAGCCGAAGTCGACCGACAACGTCGGCTCACCGGGATGCACGACGTCGATCGTCGTACCGAGTTGGTGCTCACTGTGGCCCGGGGGCGCGACCATCGGTGGCCCGTCGGCGTCCTCCGGTGGCAACGTGGCGTTGTGGGCGTTGTAGACATAGTCCTGGTGGGCATCCGAGCGGAACCCCGACACGACGTCGAAGTCCACCCCCGCCGTGGCGGCAGCGGCATGCATGGCCACGAGATCGTCGACGATGATGGCTCGGACCTGGCCGTTGGTGTGGCGACCGAGCGCGGGGACGTCGACCAGGTCAGGGGGTTCCCACCCCGAGGGGAGCCGTCGCACGGGGTCGAGCACGATGCGATCCCAGTCCGTCCCGGGATCAGCCGGAGTGACGAACTCGGCACCGTCGCAGGCCGGCACGGTCCACTCCGAGGACCGCGTCGGCTCTGCCTCCCGATCGATGACCCCGGTCGTCGAGTCGCCCTCGATGACCACGGCCCGGGCAGACGCAAGGCCGCCGACCCACGCCACGGCGCCCACCAGGACGACGACGATCGCCCTGGCCGCGGGGATGTGGTGCGACGAACGCTGCAACATGCCTACCTGGGTCTCGGACTGGGCGGGTGCCGCTTCCCCCAGCGACACGTCGACGCGACGATACCGCAGCGGCGTTCCTGGGTTGACTGGTCAACGGACCAGTGAGCCACCGCCAGCGGTGGTCTGAGACGATCAGCGTCACCGGCCGGTTCCCCAGGCTAAACTCGGCATGGAGCCCGAGCGCTTCGGCACCCGACGAAGCCGGACGTCACGGGCGATCTGGATGACCGCTGTCTCGGGCCGGCAGACTGCTGCCCGACGACGTCTGCGACATGTTGTCGATCGTGTGCGTGTACGTGCGTCGGCTTCATCCCGTCCTCTGCGACCATGCGGATGCACGTCGGTCGCTGGGTGCTTCCACAAGCAGACGACGAAGATGGGCTCTTCGATGGCCC
>DATFMD010000240.1:0-5566 GCA_035267125.1 Nitriliruptoraceae bacterium
CTGTACGGCGGTTGGGGCAACGACTTCGTCCACGGCAACGAGGGTGACGACTTCCTGTCCGGGGCCGAGGCTCCCGACCAGGTGTACGGCGGGGTCGACTACTTCGACGACCCGTTCGCCTTCCTGGACGCGGTGTACGGCCCGGACCAGTTCGACGCCACGTGCGGTGGCTGCCGGGACGTGCTCCAGCACGGCTTCCGGCCGGGCGAGTTCCGCTGGTACGACGAGAACGACCCGCTGGCCCGCATCGAGGTCGAGGCGGCCGGTGGCGGGACGGTCTGGTTCCTGGGCGACGTGGTCCCGGAGAACGTCAGCGGTGGCGGGGACGGCGACGACCGCCTGTTCGGCGACGGCGGGTTCGACTGGCTGGTCGGTGGCACCGGCGCGGACTGGATGTTCGGTGGCTGGGGCGACGACCTGCACGACGCCGACGACGACAAGACCTCCAACGGCGGTGCCAACGACGTCGTGGACACCCCGGACCCGTCCACCAGCTACGCCGACATCGCCTACGGCGGGGCCGGTCGCGACATCTTCCTCGGCAACGTCGGCGATGATCGCCTGACCGACTGGAGTGGTGAGTTCAACAGCTACGTCGTTCCCTTCAACCCGTTCGGCGAGGGCACGGTCAGCCGCATGATCGCGCCGAGCCTGCAGGACTGGCTGCTCCAGGTGGGTGCCGCCGCCGGGGCCGACATCACCCGCTGCGCCGGCAACACGCTGTGCACCGGCGGCCGCAACGGCGAGCCGTTCGGCGAGCTGGGGATGGTCATCCAGCAGGACGCGGCGTGGGGCGACCAGCACGGTGCGCCGGACGACCCCCAGCCCGGCAACAAGGGCGGCAAGAAGAACCTCACCGCGGAGTCGGTCGGGCCGGCCGGGGCGACCACCACCGAACTGGACGGCGACGGCCTCGCGGAAGCATTTGCCACGGCGATCGCGATGTGGCGCGCTGCCGGGGTGGATCCGGGCGTGCTGTCGACCATCGAGGTGGGCATCGCGGACTTGCCCGGGGCCATCCTGGCCCACGAGCGCGGCGGCGCCATCCTCGTCGATCACGACGCGGCAGGGTGGGGCTGGAACGTGGGCATGGCCATCATCGACGCCGGCCGCATGGATCTGCTGACCACCCTCCTGCACGAGATCGGGCATGCGCTGGGTCTCGACCATGGTGTCGGCCTGATGGCCGAAACCATCGCGCCGGGAGTTCGCTGGACGGACCTGGCCGGATTCGCGGCAGCGTTGTCATCCGGGTCGACCTTGTTGTCCGCATCGACAGCGCGCTCCAGGTCGACGGCGCAGTTCGGGTCGACGGCGCAGCTCGGGTCGACGGCGTACCCGGTGCCGGGCATTGCCACCCCGATGGAGCCCTCACAGGCAGGAATCCCATCGGTGGTTCCCGGCTCCGATGCTGTGCCGGTCGTGGTTGCCCACGCCGGGAGGGCGGCCCAGTCGGTCGACGGCGTCACCCCGACCAGGACCGGTGACGGACCTGCGGTGGCAACTGCAGCGGCACCGGCCAGGGGCACGGCTGTTGGCAGCACGGTCGTCGGATTGGTCGCCGCTGCTGCTCGGGCGTCGCTGGGTGGCGGCGTGCCCGTGTACGGCCTGGCGAGCCTGGCCGCCAATCTCGCCCTGGCCGGGGCGCGCATGTCCTCAACGGCCGACGCCGTGACCGGGTCGGGGCTGCCCGCTCCCGGTGGGTCCGCGGGCATGGTGGTCGCCCTGGCCGGGCCGCTGCAGGACGGACCCGCGCCCTCCGAGGGCCGGTCACCGGCAGCGCTGGTCGCTGCGGTGGGGCTGCTGGCGATGGCCGGCATGCTGGTGCTGCGTGGTGCGGATTCGGGTCGCGCACGGACCCGTGGAGGGTTCATCCCGGCGTCCTGACTCCGGGATTCGTCAGGACTCGTCGTCGCCTTGCTCGGTTGCTTCGACGACTTCGCAGTCGACCTCCTGGACGTCGTAGTCACCGCTGGTCTGCAGCCCGACGATGCCCGAGGCGTCGTCATCGCAGGTCAGGCCGGACATCACTGCCGACCCCTCGTCCACCACCAGGAAGGCGGCGTCCCCGATCCCCGTCGCCGTGACCCCCGTGACTGTCGGGTCGGCCTGACCCCCGACCTGAAGCCCGATCCGGGCGCCGGTGATGGTCGTGCCGTCGATCGTGCCCCCGGCCGAGTTCCCGAACAGCACCGCCACCTCACCATCGAGGTCGATCGTGCCACCGGTGATCGTGGGCGCGGCCTGTTCCAGCACGCCGATGCCGCCGGGTCCCGATCCGGTGATGGCGACGTCGTCCACGATCGCCGCAGACGTTCCCGCCATGCGCAGGCCGACGTCGATGCTGTCGACCAGGCTCACGCGCGTGAGTTCCGGCATGGCCGAACCGCCCACCTCGATGGCGGCCTCGGCACCTTCGATGGTCGTGTCGCTGACGAGCGGACGCGCCGTGTCCAGGACCACCATGCCGGTCGCCGCGTCGGTGACCGTGGTGGCCCTGATGGTCGGGGCGGCGTCGGCCTCGACGCGCAGGGCGGTTTCGCCACCCGTGATCGTGGTGTCCTCCAGGACCCCGCCGGTCGTCCCGATCCAGCAGATGCCACAACCCGTGGTGGCCTCCACTTCCAGGCCTCTGAACAACGGGGTGATGATGCCGTCGACCAGGATCGCGCCGCCATCGTTGTCGCGGAACGTGGATGCGGTGACGGCATGACGCCCCGTGCCCGTGCTGCCGTCTGGGGCCAGCACGAGTCCGAAGCCGCCTGCGCCGGCGTCGTCGCGGGTGGCGCCGGCAATGGTCACGGCGTCGAGGTCCAGTCCTCCGCGCGTCACCGCCACCACCGACGCGCCGGGGGCGGTGGCACTGAGGGTGGCTCCCGTGATCGCGACGGTGCCGGCAGTGCCGATCACGAGTGCTGCCCCCGTGGCCGTGGACGTGATGGTCGTGTCCTCGGCACCGGCTCCGACGACGGTGAGTGGCCGCAGCGCGACCAGCGAGGTGTCCAGTTCGTAGGTGCCGGCGGCAACCTCGATGGTGGACCCACTGCCGGCCGCGATCATGGCCTGTGCCAGTTCGTCGGCCGTCGACACCTGGATCGTCGAAGGACCGGGGTCGGACGGGTCGTCGCCGCCGAGCAGGCCACTGACGAACGTGCCGGCCACGGCCCGTTGCACGCCCGACACCGCCTCCAGGCGATCGAGTTCCGTTGCCAACAGGTCGCGATAGTCCGATCCGGCGCAGCCCAGGCGTGACGCTGCCTCGCCGGCACTGGTGGCGAGTTCCTCCAGCAGCGCGGCGCGGGCAACGCTGACCTGGGCGATGCCCTCGGGCGTCGTGGAGGCGTACGCGTCGACGTGGTCCTGCAGGCCATCGACGACGAGTGCGGCCAGGTCGGCACACGAGGTGGCGTCGGCCATCGCCGCGGCCGGGCGAGGCCCCGCCGGGGTCGGCGTCGGGGTGGGGGAGGTGGTCGCCCCCTCGGTCGCCGTGGCCACGGGGCCCGGTGTGGCGGGTCGCACGGTCTCGTCGGGCGACTCCGGGTCTGCGGCCTGGCACCCGCCGAGGACGAGGACGAGCGCGACGGCGAGGGCGTGGTGGCGTGGGGGCATGGCCCGAACTCTAGGCGGTGCGGGCGGACCGAGCCTGCACGCGCCGGGGTCGTCGCGGCCCCGGACGGACTCCTCGGTGGCCGTTCGGCCACTTTCCACAGGGACGGACGGCGTCCGTGGATCTCGGAACCTCACTGTCCACACCACCAGCGATCGACCGCTGGACCGCCGGCGTGGATTCGTAGCGTGCCATGGACCGGTCGGAGCACCGGTGTGGACCGATGGAGGTGACATGGCGCGGTTGTCGATGGTGGCCCCGACGCGCGAACGCGGGGCGCTCGCAGCGTCGGACGTGGTGATCGACGCCGCGTTGCGGGATGCGGTCATGGGCCGGGTCTGCGACGATCCCGAGGCGGCTGCCCACGCCAACGATCGGGTGGCCGTGCGTCGGGCGGTGGCACGGGCACTTGCCGCCGAGGGCGTCGTGGTGGCGCCGGCGAGGTGGGCGCGCATGGTGCGTGACCTGGTCGACGAGATCGCCGGACTGGGCCCGATCGAGTCGCTGCTGCGCGATCCGGCCGTGACCGACGTCTGCTGCAACGGTCCCGACGAGGTTTGGGTCGACCGTGACGGTCGCCTCGAGCGCACGGCCGTCAGCTTCCGCGACAGCGCCACCATGGTCGCGGTGGTGCGTCGGGTCCTGTCGGGCATCGGTGGCCGCCTGGACCGCCTCCAGCCGTGCGTGGACGGACTTCTGCCCGGCGGTGTGCGCCTGCATGCCGCGATTCCACCGGTCGTGCCACGGCCGGTGCTCACCCTGCGACGCGTGGCCGCGATCGTGCCGACGTGGGACCAGTACGTCGCCGGCGGCATGGTGACGCCGCCACTGCGTGACCTGCTGTGCGAGCTCGTCACCCGGCGACGCAACCTCGTGGTGTCGGGTCCGGCCGGGTCGGGCAAGACCACGCTGCTGTCGCGGTTGCTGGGCGAGGTGGGCGACGACCGCGTCGTGGTGATCGAGGACACCCCGGAACTGGTGCGCACCAGCCGTCACGTCGTGGCGATGTCGGTGGTCGCTCCCGGCCGTGACGGCGGTGGCGTCGACCTGCACGACCTCGTCCGGCAGTCGCTGCGGATGCGACCCGACCGCCTGGTGGTGGGCGAAGTTCGCGGCACGGAGGTGGCGTCGCTGCTGCAGGCGATGAACACGGGACACCAGGGCAGCGCCACCACGGTGCACGCCAACAGCGCTGCCGAGGCGCTGGTCCGACTCGAGGGGATGGCCCTGCTGGCTGGTCTGCCGCTGGCGGCGGCACGTGCACAGGTCGATGCCGCCATCGACGTCGTGGTGGCGCTGCGGCGTGACGGTGGCCGGCGGCGCGTCGAGTCGGTGGTCGAGGTGGGAGCCGCCGACGGTGTGCGTCGGCTCGAACGTGTGTGGGGTGACCCGTGACGTCCCAATCTGCGCGGCGACCCCGTCCGCCGTCGTCGCCATCTGCGCGCCCGTGGCGGCTCTTCACGACGCGCGGGCCCGATGATGATGGCGGCCCCGGTGGGTTGGACGAGCAGGAACTCGTCGAGCGGGCCCGCCTGCACGTGCCCGTCGGCGGGGAGGGCACGGTGCGAGGACTGTCCGATCGCACCGGGCGTGCCCTTGCGGTTGCCCAGGCATGTGGGGCGCCGGTCGGGCCGATCCTGGCCGCCGCCGGCGACGTCGCCGCGGAACGCGCCGCCACGACCAGCGAACTGCAACGCGTGGTCAAGCCCGCCGTGGGGATCGCACGCGGCCTGGTGGCGTTGCCGATCCTGGTCGTTCCCCTGCTCGCGATGGTGCTCGACCTCGACCTGTGGGCGTTCTGGACCCGGGATCCCCTGGGCCGGGTCGTCGCCGTCGTCGTCGTGGTCATGGTGGGCACGGCCGCGGTGTGGCTGCGCGCCCTGGTCCGGTCCGCCATCCGGCCTCCCCGTGCCCAGCCACGGCCGACACCGCGTCGTGGTGCCATCGTGGCCGGGGCAC
>DATFMD010000241.1:0-3321 GCA_035267125.1 Nitriliruptoraceae bacterium
CTGACGGCGACTTCATCGCCAATGTCAGCGTGGCCTCGCGAAAGGACGCACGCGATGCAGTTGTGGCCGCCCGCGGCGCCCTCGCCGGGTGGTCTGGTGCCACCGCCTACAACCGCGGCCAGATCCTGTACCGCGCTGCCGAGATGTTGGAGGGCCGGCGCGACCAGTTCGTCGCCGAAGTCCGCGCCGCCACCGGCATGGCGGCCCGGCCAGCCCAGGCCGAGGTCGATGCCGCCATCGACCGGTGGGTGAACATCGCCGGCTGGTCGGACAAGTTGGCTGCCGTGGATGGCTCCTCCAACCCGGTGGCAGGTCCGTACTTCGACTTCACACTGCCCGAGCCCACCGGCGTCGTGGCCGTGCTGGCGCCACGCGCTGCCCCGCTGCTGGGCCTGGTCACCGTGATCGCCCGCACCATCGTGACCGGCAACACCTGCGTGGTCGCGGTCGAGGACCACCCCACCGTCGCCATCAGCCTGGCCGAGGTCCTGGCCACGTCCGACGTGCCCGGTGGGGTCGTCAACGTGCTGACCTCGACCATGGCCGAACTCGGCCCGACGCTCGCAGCCCACATGGACGTCAACGCCATCGACCTCACCGGTGCGGGTGAGGGGTGGGCGGAACTCGAGGCGGCGGCGGCCGACAACCTCAAGCGCGTCGTTCGCCCGTCACCCGGTCGTGATTGGACCGTGGCGCCCGGGCCCGCCGAAATGCTGGCCTTCACCGAGGCAAAGACCGTCTGGCACCCCCGCGGGATGTAGCCGCCCGCCCTCGTACCTCGGGCGGGTTTGAGAACTCGCTGCGTTCGTTCTCACGCCCAACGACGACAAGGAGACGCCCGCCCTCGTACCTCGGGCGGGTTTGAGAACTCGCTGCGTTCGTTCTCACGCCAACGTCGCGAAAGACCCGCCTGTCCTCGTACCTCGGACAGATTCCGATGATCCCGGGGGGGTTCACGTGACGTTGTCGACGGCGGTGCCGAAGCGGCGGTCACGGTCCTGGTAGACGGCGATCGTGCGTGCCAGTTCGTGGCGATCGAAGTCGGGCCACAGCGTCGGGGTGAACACGAACTCGGCATAGGCCGCCTGCCACAACAGGAAGTTGCTGATCCGCTGCTCCCCCGAGGTGCGTACGAGCAGGTCGACGGGCAGCATCGTGGGGTCGTCCAGGCGAGCGGCGATGGCCGCCTCGTCGATGTCCGTGATCCGTCCCTCTGCCAGGTCGCGGGCGGCGGCCGCGGCCGCCCCGGCGATCTCGCTCTGGGCGCCGTAGTTGAACGCGATCGTGAAACGCAGGCCCGTGTTGGCAGCCGTCATGTCCTCGGTCCGCTCGATGTGGCGAACGAGACGACGAGGCACGGGCCGGCCCCGACCACCGATGAACCGAACCCGGACGTTGCGCTCGTGCAGTTCTCCGCCGCGCCGGGTGAGCAGCGACTCGTTGAAGCCCAGCAACCAGCGCACCTCGTCGGGCGGACGGCGCCAGTTCTCGGTCGAGAAGGCGTACACCGTCAACTGCTCGACACCCAGGGCGTCGGCACCCTCCACGGTGTCGAACAACGCCTGCTCGCCAGCCTCGTGGCCGGCGTTGCGCCGCAGCCCCCGGGCATTGGCCCAGCGACCGTTGCCATCCATGATGATGGCGACGTGGGCGGGAATCCGGCCAGGGTCCAACCCGTGGTCCTGTGCCAGCGAGGTCTCCTGCCCCACGCTCAGTACCGCGTGAACGACGGGTCGGTGGCCCACCGTTGGTAGACGTCCGCGCCGGCCTGCAGGGGCAGGTGCTCGACCGGCACCGACTGCTCGTCGGCCGAACGAGCCAGGTCGTCGTAGAGGAACTGGTCGTCGAACCCGATCTCGCCGGCAGCCTCGCGCCTGCTGGCGTGGACGATGCGGTCGATCCGCGCCCATCGACAGGCCGCCCAGCACATCGGGCACGGCTCGCCCGACGCATAGATCGTGGTGCCCTCGAGTTCGAACGTCCGCAGGACCCTGGCCGCGCGTCGGATGGCGACGACCTCGGCATGTGCGGTGGGATCGCTCGTCGAGGTCACACGGTTCCACCCACGTCCGACCACGACATCGTCATCGGTGCGCACGATGACCGCGCCGAACGGGCCGCCTTCACGCGCCTCCATGCCACCCCGAGCCAACTCGACTGCCTCGGCCAGGTGGTCCCGGTCCCGGTCCCGGTCCGCGTCCGGTGAGGTCGGTGTCATGCAATGGCCTGACGTGGCGACAGCGGGTAGGACTTCAGCCGACGATCGAGGTGGTGTTCGGCGTAGGCGTGGGCGAACGACGCCGCGACCCGTCCCGCGTCGTCGTCGGGAAGCCCGACCAACGGCGCCCAGGAATCCGAGGACAGCACGTCCAGGCGGGCCACCACATCTGGTGCCACTGCCCGGGTCCCTCCGGGGGCACAGTCCGCACAGAGCGTGCCGCCGAGAACGATCGACAGGAACGGATGGGGACCGGCAGCGCCGCAGGTTGCACACCGCTGGGTGTCGACAGCGAAACCCACGACGCCGGTGACCCGCAGCAGGAATGCGTCGATGAAGACCCGCGTGTCCGGCGGCTGGGCATCGAGTGCCTGCAGTCCGGCACGAAGCTGCAGGAACAGGCGGTTGTCGCGGTCACCCTCGACCGACACCGTGTCGATGAGTTCGACCAGCACGGCGGCGGCCGTCGACGTGTGCCAGTCGGCGCGGATGTTCGCGTGGGGCGCCAGCAGATCCGCCTGGGTGACCACGTCCAGTGAGCGGCCCTCGTACAGCAACAGGTCGACGTGGCTGTAGGGCTCGAGTCGGCCACCGAAGCGGGAGCCGGGCCGACGCACGCCCTTGGCGACCGCGCGCACCTTGCCACGACCCTGGGTCATGAGCGTGAGGATGCGATCGGTCTCGCCCAGCTTGTGGGTGCGCAGCACGATGCCCTGGTCGCGATACGTCGCCATGGGCACCTCCTCGTGACTGCTCCAGACCGGAACCGGTCGTCACATGGTAGGCGCCACCCACCTGCCGGCCCGGTACCGGCGACCGACACACGGGCCGTCACTCCAACCGCCACGCCAGCCGTCACACCAACCGTCAGACCAGGGGCCACGGCAACTGGCTGCGGTCGTCGAGCACCGGGAACGTCTCGGCGTCGGCAACCCGTCGGGCTCGCTGGATCGTCGCGACCACCTCATCGCCGTGCAGGTGCTCGGTCAACAGGTCGGTTTCCGTCGCCAGCTGACGTGCCAGGTCGGCGGCGGCGACGCGCAACTCGTCGGGGACGGCCTGGCCCTGCAGTTGCCACGCGACCGTGCGCACCTTGTCGTCCA
>DATFMD010000242.1:0-6117 GCA_035267125.1 Nitriliruptoraceae bacterium
TTGGCCCCGGTCGGCGACGACAGCGGCACGCTGCAGGCCGAGAAGGAGGCAACCCGCTCGCGTTCCCTCGTCAACGACGGCGTCGAGGCCGACGTGGCCGATGACGCAGAGACGCTGGCCCAGGAGAAGGCCGCCGCGGCGGATGGGGACGACTGGCTGGCCAATGAGAAGGCATCGATCCTGTCGGGCCGCGACCAGGTCGAGCCCGCACCCAGCAACGACGACCTCGTCCTGCAAGGCGAGAAGGAGGCAGCGCTCGATCGTGGTGTCATCGCAGCCGCGCCGCCACCGGACGTCGCCGGCAGCGACCAGCGCTTCCACAACCAGGCTGCCGTGCTGGCCGCCGGGCCGGACGTCGCGTCGCAACAGGACGAGACCGCATCGCTGCAGGACGAGAAGGAACATGCCCAGGCAGACCGATCCGTCGTCGAACCCGCCGTCGACGAAGCCGAGACGCTCCAACAGGAGAAGGAGCATGCCCAGGCGAACCGCGGTGGTGAATCATCATCCGTGGTGGACGACAGCGTCGCCCTCCAGGGCGAGAAGGAACAGCGCCTGGACCGCACCCAGCCGGGCGAGACCGGATCGTCCCAGGTCGACGACGGCGCTCGGGCGGCACGCGAAAAGGCTGCGGCCGCACCAGTCGTCCAGCGCCAGCCCAGGCCGGGTGACCCCGTGCTCCCGCCGCCCCGATTCTGATCCACCTTCCGACCACGGCCTCCTCCGATCCCAACGCACGACTGGGGAGGAACACCGGCACCCCGCGCGTCCTCGGGGTGCCGGTGTGGCGTGTGCCGGGTCACACCACATGCATCGGAACTGGGTGCTCTTCCGGCTGCCTTACACCCCTGGGCTTGCATGACGACAGGAACACGGCGGGGCTTGCCGACCACTCCGCTCCTGTCTAGGTTCGGATCGAGGGGATGGCATGGCACGTCTGGAAGTGACGCTGGCGGGCGCCGTGGCGCTGCGCCGTGGCAGGCGAGAACTCGGCGATGCTGCGTTCCGGGGCCACCAGGTACGACTTGTCACCGCGATGCTGGTCCTTGAACGCGAGGACCCGATCACCATCGAGACGTTGGCCAACGAGGTGTGGGCCGGCACGCTGCCGACCCAGTGGCGCGTGGCCCTCCGCGGATTGGTCAGCAGGGTTCGTCGGGCACTCCTCGACGTGGGCGTCGACGGCGATGCGGTCGTTGGGAGCAACGGGGTCTACCGCATGGAGGTGGAGCCCGTCGACGTCGACCTCGAGCAGGCGACGATCTGGGTGCGACGAGCCCACGAGGCACTGGATGCAGACCAGGTCGAGGATGCGCGTGCGCTGGCAAGCCGGGCGCGCGCCATCGTGTCACGCCCGGTCCTGCCGGGCGTGGAGTCGGACTGGCTGGACGGTGTTCGCGAGCGTGCCGCTGGCAACCACGTCGACGCGCTGGTGGTGCTGGGGGCGAGCCGCAGCGCACTTGGTGTCCACGACCAGGCTCGATCGGTCCTTCGGGAGGCCACGTCGACGGCTCCCCTGCGCGAGGACTGCTGGCGTGCCCTGATGTCCATGGAGCACGCGGCGGGAAACACGGGGGGTGCGCTCGACGCCTACGAGCGCTGCCGACAGACGCTGGGAGACGAGCTTGGCGTCGACCCCTCCGCCATGACGCAGGAGTTGCATGCGGACATCCTCTCCAGCATCCCGCAGCCCACGACGTCGGCTCGAGCCGACGTCCCGACCGTTCGCGGCGTTCGACCCCCGGCGCCGACCGACCCGCCCTACGTCGGACTTCGAACGTTCCAGCAGTCAGATGCGGAGCTGTTCTTCGGGCGCGACGCCGAAGTGAGTGAACTGCTCCAGCGACTCACGCACCACGGCATCGTGTGCGTCGTCGGACCATCCGGCGTCGGGAAGTCATCGCTGGTCCGTGCAGGACTCCTCCCGGCCCTTGCGCACGGTGCGATACCGGAATCCGACACGTGGACAACCGTGGTGATGGTGCCCGGCTCGGCCCCACTCAAGTCGCTGGCATCCGAGTTGGCCGATGTCAGGGGAGTCACCGACGACGACGTCATCGAGCGACTTCGGACCGACCCCGACGGACTGCACGGCATCGTCGACCAGCTGTTGGCGCATGCCGACCCGGCGGCTCGTCTGCTCGTCGTGGTCGACCAACTCGAGGAGGCGTTCACGTTGGCTGCGCCGGAGTCGGCCGCAGCGCTGGTGCGCCACCTCGCGGCAGCCACGCGCCGGCTGGATCGGCGGGTGGCCGTGGTGGTCACGCTGCGAGCGGACTTCTACGACCGAGCGGCGGCAGTGCCCGAGATGGCCGACCTGCTCTCGCGAACCCAGTACGTGGTCCCGCCGGTCCGTGGGGAGCACATCGAGGCGGTCGTCACCGGCCCGGCGGCAGCAACCGGCACCGCGCTGGAGGCTGGCCTGGTCGCCAGCATCCTGACCGACGTGGCCGGAGAGCCCGGGGCGCTGCCGTTGCTGCAGCACCTGCTCCTCGAGTTGTGGGAGCAGCGCACGGACCGGGTGATGACTCGTTGGACCTACGAGGAGCTGGGAGGTGTCGCGGGTGCCCTGGCCAACCGCGCCGAGTCAGTCCATTCGTCCTTCGACGCCAACGAGCGCGCCATCGCCCGTCGAGTGCTGTTGCGCTGCGTCCAACCTGGCCACGACGGCAGCGACACACGACGCCCGGTGCCCACCACGGAATGGTCTGGTCACGACGACGACCGAGCAGCCGTCGAGCATGTGGTCTCCGGTCTCGTCGATGCCCGTCTGCTGACCGCCAGCCACGACCCCGTGTCGGGAGTGCGGACCGTGGAACTGGCCCACGAGGCGCTCATCGACGGCTGGCCGCGACTTCGCGGATGGGTGGACGAGGCACACGGATGGTTGCTGGACCACCGTCGCCTGACGATCGCCGCGGCGGAATGGGACGGCCACGACCGCCACGAGGACTGGCTGCTGGCGGGACTGCCACTTGAGGAGGCCCATGACCTGCTGCAGGCCGACGAACGGGGCGACGTGGACGTGCATCTGTCGGCGGTCGAACACGACCTGGTGACCCTGTCACTCGAAGCCCGCGAACGAGATCTCGCCGAGGAAGTCGCGCGGCGGCAACGGGAGCGAGCACTCGAGCAGCGAGCCGTCGCCCGGATGCGGGCGCTGGTGGCGGTTGGACTGGTGGTGGCACTGGTGGCAGGCACACTGTGGTGGACCGGCCGACAGCAGGCGCAGGTCGCCGGGGCGCGACAACTCGCCGCGTCCTCCGGCGAGGCAGTGGCCGACGATCCGCAGTTGGCGTTGTTGCTGGGACTGGAGGCGCTCGATCGCGTCGGCCCGGGCGACGACCCGGTCCACCACGAGATCGCCGACACGCTTCATGCTGCCATCGCCACGAACCGGCAGTTGGACGTTCCGGCGGCCATGGCTGAGGCGTCCGAACCGGCCAAGTTCTCTCGCGACCGGACGTTGTTCGCGTCCCGACGCACCGAACCCGAGCCGGACGGGACGTGGGCAATGGACATCCACGACACCCGGACCGGTGAGGTCCTGGCCACCCTGTCCGGGCACGGCGGCAGCGGACCGGTCCAGGAAGCCGCCTTCAGCGCGGACAACGAGCGCGTGGCTGTCAGCGCCACGGACGCAACGGTGTGGATCTGGGACTGGCGGACGGGCCAGGACCCCATCGTCCTGGATCACCCCGAGGAGGACCGGCCCGCTGGCTGGTTGGACATCAGCGCCGATGGTCGCCATGTCGTGGTGGACGGGTTGGGTCCGGCACCCCACAAGGTGTGGGATGTCCAGGAGCAGGCACTGGCGTGGGAGTTCGCGCCTCCCGACGGGGATCCGATCACGCCTGACTGGGGTCCATCCGGCCACTTCCATCCAACGCAACCACGGGTTGCGCTGGTGTTCCCGTCGCAAGAGACCATCGAGGTTCGCGACGTGGACACGGGCGAGACGGTCTGGTCCGCCCGACAGCCGGGATCGGCATGGGTTGCCTGGAGTCCGGACGGCCGCTGGCTGGCGGCAGTTGGGTCCCGAATGGTGCTGCTGGATGCCGAGACCGGGGAGCAGGTCAGCGACATCGATCGGGTGGGCGATGCGAACCCGCTGGACTGGAGTCTGGACTCCCGCAGGGTGTCGCTGGGCACGTCACCAGCCAATCCCCAGCCCGTGCGCGTGTGGACCGTCGTCGACGATGATGGCCCCATCGCCGCTCCCGATCCGCCCGTGGTCCTGGCGGCCGACACGATGTCATGTGCGATCGGCTTCTTTGGCCCCGATGACACGATGTGGGAGGCGTCACCGTGCGGCAGCGGCATCCGCCGTTGGGACCTCGACCGCCACGCCGGCGCCGAGGTGGCGTGGATGCCGGCCGACGACTTCCAGGCAGCCACGCCCGTCTCGTTCAGCCCCGACGGGACGTCGCTGGTCGCCAACGTCGGCACAGGTGCCCTCCATCGGTGGGACACGACCACGTGGGAGGCGATGGAGCAGCTGCAATTGCACGACGACGGCGAGTACAACCCAGCGCAGGTCCTGGACGTCGAGTACAGCGCCGATGGCACCCGGGCCGCGACGAAGGGCTTCGACGGCGTCGTCCTGTGGGACGCCGCGACCTGGGAACCGATCGCCCGGGGCGACGCACCGGGCTGGGGGCGAGTGGCACTGAGCCCGGACGGCAACGTCGTGGCCTTCTCCACCGTCGCGAGGTCGGCCGGGGAGACCGACCAGAACAGCCGACCCGAGGACCGCCCCACCGACGATCTCGTGTGGGTCATGGACCAGCAAGGACACGAGGTGGCCTCGTTCGGGTGGGGCGTGCGACTGGACGTCACCAACCTCGACTTCGACCCCGGAGGCACGTTGGTCGCAGTGGCAGCCATGGACGAAGGCGGCAGCGACTCACCCCACGACGGAGTCACGGTCTGGGATTGGCGCACCCAGGAGCAGGTGGCCACCCTGAGCGTGGAGGAACCGATCGCTGTGGACTGGTCGCCGTCGGGTGAACATCTGCTCGTGACCACCGGTCCACCGGCGAACACGGTTGAGGTCTGGGATGTTGCCGACCTGCAGGGAGGGAGCGACGGTGCCGCCGAGGTGGCAGTCGGGAATCGTGCGGTGGTGATGGAGGGCCACGAGCAACGGATCTACGACGCCGTGCTGAGTCCCGATGGCAAGAGGGCGGCAAGTTGTGGCCAGGACGGCAGTGCGCGCCTGTGGGATGCAGTGTCGGGGAACGAACTGCAGCGGCTCGTTCCGAGCGGTCTGGGCTTCGGCTGCGAGGTCGCCTTCAGCCCTGACGCCACCATGTTGGCAGTGTCCGACAACACCACCGGTATCCGGGTGTTCGCCCTGCCCGCCGAGGATGTCGCTGCGATCGCCCGGGAGCGACTCGTGCGCACCTGGACGGACCAGGAGTGTCGCGACTGGCTCGGTGCGGCCAGCTGCCCCTCGTAGTCGTGCAATGACTCACAGCTGGCGGCGTGCTCGTCGGTACCGACAGGCCACGATGCCAAGGAACCACGGAGCTCCTTGCGCCCCTTGGACTCCCGCCGGTCAGCCTTCCGGTGTCGACAGGGCTCCCATGAGGTGGTGGCGGATGGCGCGGCGGGTGTCGGCTCCGAGGTGGCGGTCGGTGGGCACCACGAGCACGCGGAGTCCTCCGGGAGGGCTGGCCAGTGCCGCCGGCAGGTCGGCGATGCCGACGCGTCGGGCCTCGACGCCCGCGGCACTGGCGATGGCGACCAGGTCACGACCATGGGGTGTGGCGAACGCCTGCTCGAACTCGGGCACCTGCACGGCCGGCACGTGGTGGAACAGGCCACCACCGTCATTGTCGACGACCACCAGGTCGAGGTCGACCGCACTCGGGTCCTCGACCAACAACCCGTTGTGGTCGTGGAGGAAGGAGAGGTCCCCGGCCAGGGCGACGGTTGGACCACTCGTCAGGGCCACCCCGACGGCGGTCGACACGAACCCGTCGATGCCCGACAACCCACGGTTCGCGAAGACCCGACCGCCTGTGGGCGGAGCGGCGTCAGGCGGGGCGGCGTCGTCGGCAGGCAGGGCGGCGTCGTCGGCAGGCAGGGCGGCGTCGGCGGCAGGCGGGGCGG
>DATFMD010000243.1:0-2592 GCA_035267125.1 Nitriliruptoraceae bacterium
CCGGCGGCTTCGGACGTCATTGCCTCTGTCGGTGCGGCGGACGTGGCGGCTTCGGTCGCCGCCTCGGTTGCCGCCTCGGTCGCGGCCTCGGTGGCGGACTCGGTCGCCTCGGGCTCGTCGTCGTCCCCGCCACAGCCGGCCAGGACCAGCGCGGCGACGGCGGCGACGACCAGGCTGGTTCGTGCCCTCTTGTGTGCGTGTCTCATGTGGTGGTGCTCCTTGTCCGGTGGTCCGGACGTCGATGGTGCAGGGGTTGGGGGTCGAAGTGGTGGGGACGTGCGCGCCATCCGGTCGGATCGCGTCCTCGGTGTGGGTGCGCCCGCAGCACGCGTGGACGTTGTGAGCGCAGCGAACAACTCCAATGCGCCCGCAGGGCGCGCGTCAATACGAGAATGGGAACGCCTTCCAGTAGTTGCGCACGCGGTACCACATGCCCATGAGGCCACGGGGTTCGGCCAACACGAACACGATCAGCAGCACGCCGTACAGGAGTTGTTCGAACTGGAACTCGTCGAGCGGGAAGCCGCCGTCGGGCTGCCAGAAGATCACCGCGTCGAAGACCGGTGTGATGAGGTTGCCCAGCGGGCCGGCGAGGTCGGGCAGCACTGCCAGCACGAGCGCGCCGATGATCGCGCCCGGGATCGACGAGACCCCACCGATCAGGATCATCGCGATGAACAGGAACGACAGCAGCAGGTTGTACTGGGTCGCCTCGATGGTCTCCAGACGCATCGCCAGCAGCGCTCCGGCCATGCCGGCGTAGGCCGACGAAATCGTGAAGGCGG
This sequence comes from Nitriliruptoraceae bacterium, assembly GCA_035267125.1. Classification (GTDB taxonomy): domain Bacteria; phylum Actinomycetota; class Nitriliruptoria; order Nitriliruptorales; family Nitriliruptoraceae; genus Salsipaludibacter. The sequence continues at coordinate 786 of DATFMD010000243.1, forward strand.
TCAACTTGGTCCAGGTCAGGTCGATGCCCATGACGGCGGCGGCGATGTCGCGGTCCCGGACGGCCTGGAATGCGCGGCCGGTGCGGGAACGCACCAGGTTGAGGGCCAGGATGGTCAGCCCGATGACGACGACGAGGCTGAACCAGAACAGGTAGGCACTGCGAGCGACGTCGATGCCGAACACGGTCGTGGCGTTGGACATGTCGAAGCCCAACAGGGTTGGGCTGGGCGCCGTGCGACCGAAGCCCACACCGCCGGTCAGGGAGGTCCAGTTGCGCAGCACGTAGTCGCCGACCAGGACCAGTCCCAGGGTGACGATGGCCAGGTAGAGCCCACGCAGGCGTGTGGCGATCGGGCCGACGATGAGCCCGAACAACCCGGCCACCAGTCCTGAGGCGGGCAGCCACACGAGGATCTCGGGGATGCCGAGGCCGAACGTCGTGTCGGTTGACGGGCCAGAGATCACGGCAGCGGTGTAGGCGCCCACGGCCAGGAAGAAGGCATGCCCCAGCGACAACTGGCCGGCGTAGCCGGTGACCAGGTTGAGGCCGATGGAACCGACGACGTAGGCCAGCCCGGCGACCAGCAGGAACAGGAGTCCGTTGGACATCCAGAATGGCGCACTGAAGGCCACGACGAGCAGCACGGTCAGCCAGAACGCGCGGGTCCGCGTCGGCACCAGGGCCATGGCCTGGGTCTGACTGGTGATCATCCGAGGTCGTTGTGCCATCAGCGTCCCTGTCGGTGGCTGGGCGGGCCCGGGAGGTGGTCGTGTGACGAGATCGTCATACGCGGGTCACCTCCTCGGTGCCGAACAGCCCGTAGGGCTTGACCAGCAGCACAACCACCATGACGAGGTAGGGCACGACCAACTCGAACCCCGAGCCCAGCCATGGCGCAGCCGTGGGTTGGTAGGCGCCCACGAGACGTTCGGCGACGCCGATCATGAGACCGCCCACGATTGCACCCTTGATCGAGTCGAGGCCGCCCAGGACGATGACGGGGAGGGCCCGCAGCGCGAACACCCAACTGGACCGTGACAGCGACGAGTTGCCCATCGAGATGAACGTTCCGGCGATCGCCGCCATTGCCCCCGCCAGCGCCCAGGCAAGTCCGTACATGCGGCCCACGGGGATGCCCTGGGCCATGGCGGCTTCCTGGTCGAACGCCGAGGCGCGCATCGCCAGGCCGTACTTGGTGTAGCGGTAGAAGGCGAGCAGCGCGCTGATCACGAGGACCGACCCGGCCATGGCTGCGAGGTCGGACTTGGGGATGACGACCTCGCCGATGTGGATCACCTCGAGGCCGAAGGGGTCGCCCACGCTTCGCTGGTTGATTCCCATGAGGTCGTCGGCGATCACGCGCAGCACGATGTCGAGTCCGATCGTGACCATCACGGCCGAGAACGGTGGTCGACCAACCAGCGGGCGCAACAGCAGTCGTTCGATCACGGCGCCCATGGCGGCACCGATGATGGCGGCCAGGACGACTGACCCCCAGAAGTTCCAGCCGATGACGGTGGCGAAGTAGACCGTCCACCATGCACCGAGGACCATCAGTGCCGGCTGGGCGAAGCTCACCACGTCGGTGGCTCGGTAGATGATCACGAAGCCGAGCGCCAACAGCGCGTAGATCGTGCCCAGCGCGATGCCGGATGCCAGCGCCTGCAGGAAGAAGTTCACGTGCCCTCCTGGCCAGGTTCGGTGGGTGATGACGTGGTCGAACCTCCGTACATCTCCTCGATGAGGTCGGAGAAGATGTCCTCGATCGCGGAGCGCTTGATCTTCTGGGTGGCGGTGACCTCGCC
>DATFMD010000244.1:0-2175 GCA_035267125.1 Nitriliruptoraceae bacterium
CAACTCGTCAGCAGGCGTTCGTACACGTGGCACAGCGGCAGGTAGCTCAGCAGCCAGTCGCCGGGCCCGATGGGTGGTTGGAAGAACCCGGTGGCGCTGCCCGATGCCTCGATCGCGTAGTTGATGTTGCCGATCGAGATCATGGCCCCCTTGGGAGGCCCCGTGGTGCCCGAGGTGTAGATCAGCACGGCCAGGTCGTCGTCGGTGATGGCGGCCAGTCGCTCGTCGACGGCGTGCGGGTGGGCGTCCCTGTGGGCGCGGCCACGATCGAGGAAGTCGACCCACGAGATCAGGCGATCGTCGTCGTAGTCACGGACTCCCCGCTCCTCGAGATAGACGATGTGTTCGAGTTCCGGCAGGTCGGCGCGGTCGAGGTCCAGGACCTTGTCGACCTGTTCCTGGTCCTCGGCCACGAGGACCCGCGCACCGGCGTCAGCCAGCATGTAGCCCACCTCGGCCGACGGATTGGTGGGGTACAGACCCATGCAGGCGGCCCGGATGGCCTGGGTGCCGAAGTCCGTGGTCACCCACTCGAACCGGTTCTCGCTGTGCACGGCCACGCGGTCGCCCACCTCGATGCCCAGTGACAGCAGGGCGTGGCCGACCAGTTCGGACTGCCCCCAGTACTCGTCCCAGCCGATGTCGCGCCACACGCCGTGGTGCTTTTCGCGCAGCGCCACGTCCGAAGGCGGTGACGTGGCGTGGCTGCGCAGTCGCAGCACCGGTGCTGCCGTGGCCGGCAGGTCGATCGTCGGAGCGGTTGCCGTGGCGGTCATCGGGACTCCTCCGGGTCGGACGTGTCCGGGTCGGACGCGGGGTCGACGGCGCCGACGGCCGCTGCCGTGGCCTCGGTGAACTCGTCGCCGGCACCGCCGAGGTAGGCCCGGATGACCTCGGGATCGCGCTGCACGACGGACGGGACGTCGTTGGCGATGACCTGGCCGAAGTCCAGCACCAGCACGCGATCCGCAAGGTCCATCACCAGCCCCATGTCGTGTTCGACCATGATGATCGTGATGCCCAACTCGTCACGGATGTCGAGGATGAACCGGGCCATGTCCTCGGTCTCTTCGAGGTTCATGCCCGCCACCGGTTCGTCCAGCAGCAGCAGCTTGGGCTCCATCGCCAGCGCTCGGCCCAGTTCGATCCGCTTCTGCACGCCGTAGGGCAGCATCCCGACCAGGCTCGACCGGAAGTGGGGGATGTCGAGGAAGTCGATGATGGACTCCACGACCTCGCGGTTCTCGACCTCGGCGCGGCGCACCGACGGGGTGCGCAGCATCGCCGCGGCCGGTGAATAGGACATGTGTTGCTGGCGGCCCAGCATCAGGTTGTCGACGACCGTCAGGTTTTCGAACAACTCGATGTTCTGGAAGGTGCGGGCGACGCCGTGACGGGCAATCTCGTGGGGGCTGCTGTCGGCCACGTCGAGACCCAGCACCTGCACCGAACCCGACGTCGCCCGATAGACCCCCGAGATCAGGTTGAAGTTGGAGGTCTTGCCCGCGCCGTTGGGCCCCACGATTGCGAACAACTCCCGCTGTTCGACGTCGTAGGAGACGTCCTGCAACGCGACCACGCCCGAGAACGACAGCGTGACGTTGCGGGCGCGAACCACGGGCCCTTCGGGCAAGGGCTCCTGGGTGGACGGCAGGGCGTCCGTCAGGGGATGGGTGATGGCCATCCGCACTCCTCGTGGGGTCGTGGTGGTCGTGCGGGGTCGTCTGGGGGTCGGGCGTGGTCAGCGAGTCGTCACGACAGCCACCGCTTGCGACGTCGGTAGTGCTTGACGTCGCGGAAGGAGTGCTGCTCCCCGCCGGCGTGGATGCCGAGGTAGAACTCCTGCATGTCCTCGTCGTTGAGCAGTTCGTCCGCCGACTTGTCCAGCACGATCTTGCCGGTCTCGAGCACGTAGCCGTGCGAGGCGATCGACAGGGCCATCGTGGCGTTCTGTTCCACCAGCAGGACGGCTGTCCCCTGTTCGTTGATCTCGACGATGAGGTCGCGGATCTGCTCGACCAGTTGGGGCGCCAGCCCCAACGACGGTTCGTCGAGCAGGAGCAGCTCGGGATTGGCCATCAGCGCCCGCCCGATGGCCAGCATCTGTTGTTCCCCCCCGGACAGGTACCCCGCAATGGACTTCCGACGTTCGGCAAGGATCGGGAACAGGTCGAA
>DATFMD010000245.1:0-2652 GCA_035267125.1 Nitriliruptoraceae bacterium
TCCGGGACGTGGTCGGCGCCGGACTGCAGGAGGGCGACTCGGTCATCCTGTGCCAGGCCGAGCCGAGCTGGGTCAAGGCGAGCCTGGGGGAACCCAACGCCTATGAACACGTCGACTTCGTCCAGCGCGAGATCGTCGAGCCGCGAGGTGCCCAGGTGCGCATGGCCCTGGCCGGAGACCACCACCACTACGCGCGCTACCAGGCCGACGACGGGCGGCAACTGATCACGGCCGGTGGTGGCGGTGCGTACCTGGCCGCGACCCACCACCTGCCCGAGCAGGTCCACGTGCCGCCCAAGCGCGCCACCGACATCGACAAGTCCCAACCGACCACGTATGGCCTGGAGAGGACGTATCCCAGTCGTCGCCAGTCCAGGTCGCTGCGTGCCGGCGTGCTCAAGTTGCCCTTCAAGAACGGCTCCTTCTGGGCCGTCGTCGGCGTCACCTACGTCGTGTTGGGATGGTCGGTCCTGTTGGGCCTGCGTGCATCTGGCCAGGGCATGGACGACCTGCTGGCCAGCCTGCAGTGGGACGACCTGTTGTCGGGGCTGTACCTGCGGCCGCTGGGCTTCCTGCTGACGGTGCTGCTGGTGCTGGGGTTGGTTGCCTTCAACGGCGCGCCCGGGCCCAAGCGAAGATGGGGCTTCGGCATCTCCCACGTCATCGCGCATGAGGTCCTGATCCTGGCCACCATCCTGGGGCTGTCGCGACTCCTGGACGGCCTGTCCGGGGGGTTGTACGTGCTGGCCGTGATGGTTGGTCTGGGGGTCGTGGGGAGCCTGTTGGGCTCATGGTTGGTGGCCCTGTACCTGCTGGTGGCGGATCGGTTCAGCATGAACACCAACGAGTTGTTCGCTGCCCAGCACATCGAGGGGTTCAACAACTTCCTGCGCATGCACATCGACCAGGACGGGGCGCTGACCCTCTACCCGGTCGGCATCGAGCGTGCCGCGACCTGGAAGTTCCAACCGGAGGGCCGCCCCGAGGACCCCTGGTTCGAGCCGCGTGGACCAGCCCCCGAGGCTCGCCTGATCGAACGACCGGTGCGGCTTGAACGCCTGCCCGAGCCGGAGGACCGCTAGACCATCACAGCGGCGTCGTCGTCGCCGACCCTGCGACGTTCCTCCATGAATCGGTCCATTCGGGGGAAGATGTCGCGGGCGACGTCCTTGCCCATGAACGGGTCCTGGTGGCCGTAGCCCGGATAGACGTGGAGTTCGTGACGACCGGGCGCGATGCGGTCGAGACGCTCGAAGCACACGACGTTCGAGTCGGTGAACACCCGGTTGTCCTCGCCCGTGACGAACAGGATCGGCGTGTCGATCTCGGGCGCATGGCGGAAGTAGTTGTTCGGGAGCCGGTCGTGGGCGACGTTGTCGACGTCGTACTTGACCGCTCCACCGGCCTTGACCATCTGGCTGACGTGGCGGTAGTAGTTCATCGAGGTCGATCCGTACAGGTCCGCTCCACGTTCGTGGGTCACGGCCGCCAGGTTCTCGTGGCGGTACAGCGCCGGCCACCCGGTGCCCCACATCATCGACAGCATGTGGCAGGCCGGCACGTCGCACTCGCGATGGAAGAACGACACCGCGCGTGACAGCAGTTCACCCCGGGTCAGGCCGGGGTCCTCGCTCCACCGTGGGTTCAGGTAGGGGACACCGAGCAGTCCGTCGACCATGCCCGGCGCCATGGACAGCTTGATCTTCGACCATCCCGGGACACGTGGCGTCAGGGCGACGCTGTTGAGGATGACGGCATCCACTTCGACCAGTTTGGCGAACAGGCTCATCGCGAACGTGGTGGCACCGAGGCAGTGGGCAATGACCTGCAGGGGATGGTCGTCGCCGACGTGCTCGCGGATCACTGCCACCGCCGCGGGGAAGTCGTACAGCGCCACGTCGTCCAGCGTCCAGCGGTGCTTGAACAGGTTGTACACGTGGCGGTTGCTCATGCGGTAGTCGAGGCACCACACGTCGAACCCACGATCGAGCAGGTGGTTCACGAGGTTGTCGTGCTCGGGCATGATGAACATGTCCGTCGACGTCGTCAGGCCGTGGACGACCATGACCGCGTCACCACCTCGATTGCGCTGGAACCGCAGGAACGACAGCCCCAGTCCGTCCTCGGTCGAGAACCAGTGGGTGGAGATCTCGGCGTCGCGCACGCCCTCCAGCGTGTACATGGGGTAGGACGGGTGTGGCCGCATCATGCGGTCCGGTCGGTCGGGTGCACCGACACGCCGTCGTTGTAGGGCGCATTCGGGTCGATGGCGGCGAGACGATCTGGGTCACGGCCGGTGCGGGTGTGCATGTAGCGGTACGAGCCCGTGTCGATGCAGTGCTGGTCGAGTTCGTCAGCGATCTGGTCGAGCAGCACGGGCGTCATCAGGTCGGGGTCGATGCCCACGTAGAACAGGAACTCGACCCAGCGACGGTTGTCGGGGTCACCCTGGGCGAGATAGGGCGAATCGATGCTCTTGACGTAGAGGGTGATGAAGGTGAAGCAGCCGTAGCGGTCGCGGTAGTCAACCAGCAGGTCCCACAGTGTCCGGAACTGGTCCTCGTAGTCGTCGATGGGCGAGATCACCACGAGGAAGCGTTGCGGATCGCCGACCGTGGCATCGAGGATCTTCTCGGTGAAGAACTCGGCGTT
>DATFMD010000246.1:0-2103 GCA_035267125.1 Nitriliruptoraceae bacterium
AGGACGAAGCCGGGCAGGATCAGGTGGGGCGCTTCGGCGAACCGCAGGCTCACGCGCAATTGTGAGCCCAGTCGTGCCAGCATCAACCCCCACGAGACCGCCGGCAACTGCAGCCCGGCACCGATGAAGGACAGCACCGCCTCCAGGGACACGATCGTCGCCATGTAGGGCATGGCGAAGACGAGCATCGGTCGCAGGCTGTGGGGGATCACGTGTCGACGAAGGACGTAGGCGGAACTCGCCCCCATGGCGCGAGCGGCCTCGACGTGTTCGTACCCGACGCGCTCCTGCACCGCGCCCCGAACCAACCGCACCATGGGTGGCCAGGCGAACATGGTGAGCACGCCGATGACCTGCCAGATCGTGCGCTCCTCGGTCAGCCCGAAGACGACCAGCGCCGACAGGATGATGGGAATGGCGAAGATGGCGTCGGTCGACCGGGTGATCACGGTGTCGACGATGCCGCCGCTCCAGCCCGCGATCGCACCCAGGAACGTGGCGATCGCCATGGATCCGGCCAGGACGGCACCGCCGATGAGCATCGAGGTCCGTGCGCCGTACAAGGTGCGCGTCCAGTAGTCGCAGCCGAACAGGTCGAACCCGAACGGGTGCTGCCAGGTCGGGGTCTCGAGTGACCGGCCGAGGATGCACTCGTTGACGTCCCAGGGTGTCAGCGCGCCCGGGAACAGCGCGATGAACACGAAGCCGGCCACGACCAGGCCCGGAACCCCGAGTGCGCGCACGCTCGCCAGCACTCGATCGAGCCTGTCGCCGTCGCGCTGCGCACCGCTACGCTTCGATCCGCCGCCATCGTTGGCCGTGAGGCTCGAGACGGCGGTGTGATCGGTGGTGCTGCCCGCCTCGTTCACCTCCATGCTGCCGACCCTGGAACGTCATTGGCTCGTTTCGTGGCCCGCCGGCTGTTCACCGGAGTCGTCACCATCCTGCTGGCGTCCATGGTGCTGTTCCTGTTGGTCGACCTGCTTCCCGGTGATCCCGTGCGCAGCCTGTTCGGGTTCGGCCGACCCGATCCACTGTTGTTGCAGCAGATGCGAGAAGCGCTCAATCTCGACAAGCCACTGATCGCACAGTGGTGGCTGTTCATGGTGGACTTCGTGACGGCGGACTTCGGTACCACCCGGACCGGTGTGCCCGTCGATGATGTCATTCGCGCGAGCCTACCGGTCAGTGTCGTGATCCTGGCCGGCGTGCTGCTGATGCAACTGCTCGTCGCGCCGGTCCTGGTGTGGTTGGCCGGCATGCGCCAAGGCACCCGGATGGACCACGTTGCGGACACGGCGGTCATCGTGCTCGTGTCCATCCCGGCGCTGGTCGCGGCCTTCGTCGTGCAGGCCGTCTTCGTCTACTGGACGGACCTGTTCCCTTCGCCCGTGTGGCAGTTCTCCGACGTCCCGGGATGGCAGAACTACACGATGCCGATCCTCGCGCTCGGCCTGGGGTCCGCGGCACACCTGGCGCTGGTCGGTCGCACGGAGTTGCTTGCGGGCATGAGCACTCCGTGGGTCCGCGCTGCCCGCGCGTTGGGAATGCCGCGTGGTCACCTCGTCCGAATCGACGCCCTGCGGCCTGCATCCGGTGCGATGGTGCAATTGTTGGGAGCCAACCTCGCGGTGCTGGTCACGGGACTGATCGTGGTCGAGGACGTCTTCGACGCACCCGGGATCGGTTCGGCCCTGCTGCGGGCCATCCAGGACCAGGACCGCGTCCTGATGCTGACGCTGATCATGTTCGTCCTCGTCTTCGTGATCGCCGTGAGCACCATCAGTGACCTGGCGCACGCCTGGCTCGATCCGCGCCTGCGCGACGAGGCCCTGCACGTGGACAAGTCGTGAACAGCGCGGGCGTCACGCGCGGTCGGGGCCGCCGAGGTCAGCGCCGTGGAGCAGGGCGGCGACCGATGTCGCGAGGTTCAGGCTGGACACGCCCGGGCGCATGGGTACGCGAACAAGCCTGTCGGCGCGCTCGACCATGCCGGTGGACAGGCCGCCACGCTCGGTGCCGAAGGCAAGGATGGCGCCCGGCGGGAGGGCATGCCACCCCAGTGGCACGCCGGTCGGCGTGACGGCGACCAGCGTCCTCGGT
>DATFMD010000247.1:0-2311 GCA_035267125.1 Nitriliruptoraceae bacterium
GAGACTGCCTTCAAGAGCTTGATGCTCCTGGCGCTGTTGATCGCGCTGGGGTTCCTGGTCGCGTTGCTGTGGGACATCCTGTCCGCCGCGGTGCCATTCCTCAACGAGCGTGGGTGGGCAGGATTCGTCACCGATCCCGTCTCCACGCGGGCGGAGCAGACGGGGCTCGGCCAGGCCATCGTCGGATCGATCCAGATCGGGCTCATCACCATCGGCGTGGCGTTCCCGCTGGGCGTGGCCACCGCGATCTACCTCGAGGAGTACGCCGAGCAGAATGCCCTGACCCGGGTCGTCGACATCAACATCCGCAACCTTGCCGGTGTGCCATCGATCGTCTACGGCCTGCTGGGACTGGCGATCTTCGTGCAACTGATGACGTTCCTGGGGGGCAACTCGGTGCTTGCCGGCGGGCTCACGCTGGCGTTGCTGGCCTTGCCGATCGTGACGATCGCGTCGGCAGAGGCGATCCGTGCCGTCCCGCAGTCGCTGCGTGACGGTGGCTACGGGTTGGGTGCGACACGGTGGCAGGTGACCAAGCAACTGGTCCTGCCCAGCGCGGCCCCTGGCATCCTGACGGGCATGATCCTGGCGCTGGCTCGGGCCATCGGCGAGACCGCCCCGCTCGTGGTCGTGGGCGCCGCGACCTTCATGACCAACGACGTACGGGTCCTCACGGGCTGGTTCGACCCGTTCTTCACGGCGATTCCCATCGTGGTGTTCAACTGGGCGCGACTGCCCCAGCCGGCCTGGCGTGAGCAGGTGGCACCGTCGGGGATCCTGATCCTGTTGCTGTTCACGCTCACCCTGAACGCCGTGGCGATCCTGCTGCGCAACCACTTCGAGAAGAAGAAGGCCTGAGTCCGTCGTCCCTGCCAGGAGGTGCCGCAATGGATGACAACGAACCGCACGGCTACCGTGACCGAAACGAGACGACCGAGCACGGCATCAGTATCTGGGACGTCGACGAACGAACAGCCCTGGAACGGATCCTGTCCATGAGCGACCGCGACATTCCCGACGCGCGGCATGCCTTCCACAAGGAACTGGACTCGATCGACGACGCGTTCGTGGCCGCCGGGCTGCACGTGGCCGAGGCCCTGCCGCGGCTGTCCGCGGGGTTCCTGGCCGGTGACCGGAGCGTGATCGCCGAGTCCGAGGCCCTGGCGTTGGCCACGGCCGACACCTGTGAACTGGTCGACGAGGCCGGGTTCATCCTGCTGGCACGCCAGGCGCCCGTCAGCGGTGACCTGCGCCGGTTGGTGGCGTTGCTGCGCATGACCATGGACGTCAACCGCTCCGCCAGCCTGCTGCGCCACGCCTGCCTGACGTTGAACACGTTCGAGCCGCGTTTCCTCGCCGAGCCGCTGCGTTCACAGTTGGACGAGTTGGCGACGCAGTCGTGTGGGGTGTTCGCCGCGGGGATGGACGCCTGGCGCCGCCGTGACGCGCTTGCCCTGAGCGAGATCGACCGCCAGGACGATGACGTCGACGAGTTGCAGAAGGTCCTGTGGGAAGAGGCCCAGCGCGACGGCGACGACGTCGGCGAAGGCATGTTGGTGCTGGGGTTGCTGGCTCGCTACTTCGAACGGATCGCCGACCACGGTGTCGAGATCGCCAGGGACACCGCGTTCGTGGCCACCGGCCAGCGCATCCGGGTGGGACGCCTGGCCAAGCAGGCCGATGCGCGAGCACGCGTCCTCGGCGGCTCCGACCTCGATGTCGCCGACGTGCCCGACGCGCCCGACGCGCCGGACGCGGCCGACGCCACGGACGACCGTGCTGGCGACGACACTGGTGAGCCGGGAGGGGCCTGATGCCGACGTTGCTGCTGGTGGAGGACGAACCCTCCATCGCCGAAGGTCTGACGATCAGCCTCGAAGCCGAGGGCTACCGGGTGGAGTGGGTCGACAATGGCACCGACGCGGTGCGCCAGTGGGAGCGAGTCCGCCCGGACCTGGTGTTGCTGGACCTGATGTTGCCCGGCGTCGGTGGGATGGACGTGTGCCGCACGATCCGCAGTCGCTCCGACGTCCCGATCATCATGGTCACGGCCAAGGACGAGGAGGTCGATCGCGTCCTCGGGCTGGAGTTGGGGGCCGACGACTACCTGACCAAGCCGTTCTCGTCGCGAGAACTGGTCGCCCGCATCAAGGCAGTGCTGCGGCGCGCCCCGATCCTGGACGTGATGGACCTCGACGCCCCCGCCGAGGCCGCCGGCGTGCGCATCGATCGCGTGCGTCACGAGGTTCGCGTCGACGGTGAGCTGGTGCAGCTGCCTCCCAAGGAGTTCGACCTGCTGGCCGAACTCGTC
>DATFMD010000248.1:0-3338 GCA_035267125.1 Nitriliruptoraceae bacterium
GGCGAAGGACCCGCCGCCACCACCACCGCCGTTGCGTTCGCCACCGCCACCACCGCCCCAGCCGCCACCGCCCATGGCGTAGACGGAAGTGACACCGCCGCGACCGGGCAGATGGTCGGGGGCGACGTTGCCCTGCCAACCATTGTCACCGCCGTGACCACCGACACCGTCGATGCCGTTGGAACGAGGGTCACCGGCGTTGGTCCCCGCAACCCCACGGTCACCACCCGTGCCCGGGTGGCCCTTGGACCTGTACGAGCAGTCCAGGTCGCTGCCGGGGCCACCGTTCCACCCGGCGGACGTGGCATCGCCGGCGGCGCGGGTGGCGTCGGCCGTACCGCCGCGGCCCCCACTGCCGGCTCCTTCGTTGTAGGCGCACATGGCGGCGCCCTGGGCACCGCCGCCGCCGGCAACGAGCCACGTGTCGTCGATGTCGGTGACATCCTCGATCGGGACCGCGCTGACCACGGTTGACGAGCCACCCTCGAAGGACCACTCCGCCGCGTCGCTGCCCACGTAGACGTGCAGCCGGTCGATGTCGTCGGCAGTGGCCACGGTGCGGGCGAGACCGCCCTCGCCGCCCCTGCGCCCGTTCCAGGAGTCTCCGGGCAAGTCGGCACCTGCACCGCCACGTGCGGTCATGGCGACCGGCGCGCCGACGTGCGGGGCCAGGTCCTGGCCAACCAGGTCATCGAAGGTGACCGTGCCGCTGTCGGTGACCACGCACTCCACGAAGGTTGCCCCCTCGTGGACGACAAGGTCGCAGTTGCCCGGCAGGTCCTGGCCAGTCGCAGCGGCGCGGGCCGGCGCGGCGGGCGCCGCGACGCCCGCCGCGACCAGCCCGGCAACCAGGGCTGCAGCGCCCAGGCGGCCGCGGAGCATCCCAGCGGAGCGATTCGAGGTGGTGGAAGTCATGGCATGGTCCGTTCGGTGCTGGACGCGGTCAGCGTCCGGATCGGTTGGCTGGAGACCACCGTGCCGCCCACCACCTCACCGCGACCTGAAACCGACCCGAGAAGTCACCTTTCCCACGGCCGCCCCCGCTGCAGACGGCAGCCCTTGGGCCGGTGCCGGGATTGCCGCCTCGCCGCGCCAGTGCGCCCGGACAGGGGCGGGCCGGTCGCCGGGGGCGACCGACCCGAGTCCTGGCGTGGTCGGAGTTTCCTACCAGCCGCCGTCGGAGTGGGTGAAGGTGGCGGTGACGGTGGGGTGGCCGGTCGGATCGATGGTGCAGGTCGGGCCGGTGCCGCTGCAGCCGGCGGACCAGTGGGAGAACACGGTGTTCTGCTGGCCGCCCCACCGAAGGGTCGCGGGGGCCCGCTCGGGCACCTGCACGGTGCAGCGGTCGCCAGGCGTGCCGTAGCCGCACACCGTCTCACCGTCGTGGGCCACCCAGCCCGTGTTGGTCCAGGGGTCGGGGAAGTCGACCCGGACGGTGATGGGCACGGTCGGGGTGTGGAACGTGGCGGTGACGTGCTGGCCGGGCTCGTGGGTGGTGGTGCAGCGGTCACCGTCGACGTCGCAGTCGCCGTCGAAACCGTCGAAGTCCGCGATGGGGTCGGGCATGGCGGTCACGACCAGCTGGATGCCGGGGGTGACGCTGGGCTCGCAGCGGGTGACGCCGTCGCACAGGACGGTGCCGTCGGGCCGGGTCACGGTGATGGTGCCCTTGCCATCGGTGTCGGCCACCAGCGAGGGGGCGGGCAGTGGCCAGCTGATCTGCATCGAGGCATGGCGAGGCAGCTCGTCGGCGAGGGCGACCGCGGTCGCCGTGGGCGAAGCGGCATACGAGCCGCCCCCGCCGCCGCCGTGGCCGCCGGTCCCGGCAGCGCCGCCGCCGTAGCCGCCCCCGCCGCCCGCCAGTCCCTGGCCGCCACCTCGACCGGGCAGGAAGCCGGCCAGCACGTCGCCACGCCATGCGTTGCCGTGGCCCAGGCCACCGACCCCGTCACCGCCGTTGCGGCTGGAGTTCCCGACGTGGTTGCCACCGGCGCCGTCGCCCCCGCCACCGCCCACCGTGCCACTGGGACGGCAGCCGGTGTAGGAGTGGCCCCGCTGGCCGGTTGCACCCCGGTGGGACACGGCCGTGCCGGCGGCGGCTGCATCCGCCCGGCCGCCGTCGCCGCCCTTGCCGTAGCCATGCCGTGCGCACACGAAACTGCTCTCGATGGTGCCCTGGGCCCCACCGCCGCCTGCGACCAGGAGGACGTCGTGGAGATCCAGGCCCGGGGTGTCCAACGGCGTGGTCGTGGCCACCGACGCGGTGCCTCCCTGGTAGTCGCTGGTTGCGTCCCGCCCGAGGTAGAGGTACAGGCCGGCGTCGGCCAGGGTGGCGTGGTCGACCACGGTGCGAGCCTGTCCGGCCAGGCCCGGGTCGGCGTAGTGGTAGCTCCAGTCGGACTGCCGGCCGCCCTGGCCCCCGGCGGCGGTGACGGTGAACGCCACGTCGTCGCCGAAGTCGGCGAACAGCACGTCGTCGGTGAAGGTGACGTGACCGGACGTGGCGATGTCGCACTCCGCGTACGGCACCGAGTCGATGGTCGTGGCGCGGCACGAGCCGATCACGTCCGAGGAGGCTGCGAAGTCCTCCAGTGCCGACGTCGACGCCTCCCTGGCGTCGGCGGCAGTGGCCGGCAGCGCACCCAGTGCCAGGGCGGCAACGACCGCCGTGGTCAGCACTGCCCACGGCCGACGGGTGGTGGACGCGACGCTGCCACTGGTCGGGCTCGCGCTGGGGGAGGTCGTGGTGGCCATGTCGTTGCTCCGTGGTTGCCGGGTCGAAGGGGCTTGGTACGGCCAGCATCCGGCCGACCACCACAATGCGTCCCGACGCCAACCTGAACTGTTCCCGAGGTGCATGTCCGGGCCAGGGCGCCACGGCGCCACCGACCCCTTGGGCCGGCCGAGCTCGGGACAGACCTCGGACCGACTTCGGGCTGGTCTCAGGTGACGGCTGCCACGGTGTCCTCAACCGATCGCACAGGCGCCACGGCGCGCCGCCGACACGAGGACAGCAGCCATGACCACCACCGACTCCACCACCACGCCCCGAACCGGACGACGGCGCCTCGGCGTTGCCGCGCTCGCCGTCCTGCTCGTCACAGCGGGCATGACGACGGCCGGTACCGCGGCACGTGCCGCCCCGGACGCCGTGGACGGCGCGGCGACCATCGGCGACTGCACGATTGCCAAGTACGCCGGGACCCACTACCACGAGTGCGTCGTCACCGACAGCGGCACCATCGACCTCACCACCGACATCCCCTGGACCATGACGCCCCGCGACGGCGACCCCGTGATCCTGACCGCCCGCGGTGGCGACGGCGCCACGCTGGTCA
>DATFMD010000249.1:0-4258 GCA_035267125.1 Nitriliruptoraceae bacterium
GGAGTTGTTGCAACCAGGCACCGAGATGCCGGTCGAGGGCAGCCGGTTCGCGCGAGAACACGGCGACGAGGTCCTGGGTCGCGGTTTCCCGCACCAGGACCAGGTGCGTCCCCCAACGCCGCCCCCATCCTCCTCCTGCGATGCGGATGGAGAAGTCATGGGGAACAGGCCAGTCGTCCTCGACCCGCTTCTGGACGTCGGGTCGCAGCACCAGGGACGGTTGGACACCGAACAGCGCATCGATGTCGCCCCGCCGAAAGGTGTCCCGGCCGACGGTCAACCGATCAGGGCGCAACGTGATGCAGTTCATCCGGTGGATGCCCTCGGCAATGACCGCCAGGAGGAATGCCACGATGCCCATCAGGGCCAATGCACCGCCGAGGGGGTGGTCCTGCAGTTCCGACGTCACGAAGGCAGCGAGGGAAAGGGCCCCGAGCCCGAGCGCGATCCACAGGTAGCCATGGAGTTCGCGATGGATGACGTCGCGTGCCACGCCTGCTCCTCGATCACTCACGGCACCGAAGGTATGCCCTTGACGAAGCACGTCCTCGGCGGTTGCAGTGGCAGCCGTGCAGCCGACGTCCGGGCCCGGACTAGTCCCCGAGGTCGCCGAACCAACGGGTGTTGAGCTGGTCGTAGGCCCCGGACTCGATCAGTTCGAGCAGCGCCCGGTTGACCTGCTCGCGCAGTTCATCCTCGTCGTCGCCGATGGCGATGCCGTACCTGACCGTGTCGAACGGGGACCCGACGGTCTGCACCGAGCTGTCCCGGGCTGCCCGGTACTGCAGCACCGGCGCGTCGAACACGACCGCGTCGACCTCGCCATCATCCAGGGCCGCGTACACCTCGTCCATGGACCCGAACGACACCGGCCCGATGCCCTCGCCGACCAACCACGATTCCGCGGGACTGTTGGCCAGTGTCGCCACCGCGTTGCCGGTCAGGTCACCGGGGCCGGCGATGGACCCTCGCAACTCGTTGATGGCCAGGCTCGACGTGATCGAGGCCGTGAACGAGGCAAACAGGAAGTAGCCCACGATCATCCACACGACGGCAAAGACCTGGCCCCGACGACCCTTGGGGGTCTTGTCGCCGTACCCGACCGTGGTGACTGTCACCGTCGCCCACCAGAACGAGTCCCAGATGCCGTGGCGATAGGCCGACGGGAAGTCGGGGTTGTCCCTGTGCTCCAGCCACCAGATCGCGTGCGCGGTCAGCAGCAGCACGACCACGAACGCCAGGATCCACCACGGCAGACCGGACCCGAAGATCACCGCGCCGACGTCGCGGGCTCGTTCGAACAGGCCGTCGCCCGACTCGCGGGGCACCAGGATCGTCAGGCCGGTCTGGAAGACGGGCAAGGAGAAGTCGACGTGCTCCTCACGATCGGAGGTGATGCTCACGGCGGCGACGGCGATGTCCGCGACGCCTCGTGCGACGTCGTCGAGTTGCTTGGCCACCGAGTTGACGCCGTAGACCTCGACCTCGCGCCCGAGCCGCGCCGCGATGGCGTCGGCAAGCTCCACCGAGTAGCCCGAGTAGGACCGCTGTTCGTAGAGGACGAACGGTTCCAGCGTGCGCACGACGACCCGCAGCGGCTCCCCACCGACCACGCCGTCGCCCGACCCGTCCGTCACCGGGGTGGCGTCCGGCGCCGCCGAGTCCACCCAGTCCCGCACGAGGCTGGCATGGTCCTCGATCCAGCCCGACGCCTGCTCGCGGATGTCCTCCTCGCTGCCCTGGCCGCGGTACATCAGGTCGTTCTGTGCCTGGATGTCGGCCAGTGGGAGTTCGACCACCTCCAACAGTCGCCGCACCGACGGGTTGGCGTCCAGGAAGTCATCGTTGGCCACTGCCCTGATGTCATTGGGTGGGAAGCCGGTCTGGCACGGGTCACGGACACACCCGTCCAGCCCCGACAGGGCGGTGTCGGCATCCGTGAGGTCGGGCTGGTCGGGCAGGTCCGCGCCCGGCACCTCCAACCACGCCAAGGCCTCGCCGGGCGGCAGTTCGGCCAGGATCCAGTGGGGCGTGAAGGCGTACAGCAGGACGGGTTGACCGTCGCGCTGTCGTTGGATGACCTCGGTCATGAGCGCGGCGTAGTCGGCCTGGACCTGTTCGACCGTGGTACCGAGTCCGAACACCTCGATGTGGTGGTCGACCTGGGGGGCACAGGCCCACTCGACATTGCAGCCGTAGAGGTCGGCGAGCCCGTTGCCGTCCACGTCGAACCTGGCGGCCACGTCCGGATCGGCCAGGTCGGCCAGCGACGTCAGCCCGAACTCGTCGGCACTGCCACTGTCGGCGAAGTAGCCCGTGCGCGCCCCGTCGTCGACCTGGACACCCACGGCCCGGGACCCCGGCGACAGCAGTGACTGGTGCAGCGGGAACCAGCCGTTCGCCCACAGGTCGACGTCACCGCTGGCCACATCCGCGAAGAAGTCGGCGTTCTCCATCGTCGTCGGACCCTCGACCCGGTAGCCGATCCGGTTGAGCAGCTGGCGATACACCTCGGCCTGGAACCACCCCGTGTCCCAGGTGGCCCGCGCCATGCGCACGGTCGGCACGTCGCCCTGGGTGTCGTTGGTGTCCCCGCGGTCCTCGCCCTCGCCGTCGGGCGTGGCTGCCGGCGTCGGCGCCGTCGACGGCGAGTCGTCCGCGGCCTGGCCGTGTGCGGGCGCCGGCGACAGCGCTCCTGCGACCACTGTCGCGAGCAGCGCCAGCACGACTGCAGCGAGCCTGCCTCGCCACGTCACGTCCACCAGTTGGCTGCGCCGAGCGACGATCATGTCGGCCCCTGGGTGGCGACGGGATGGTGCGGTCGACCCCGATCGTAGGCGCTGCGCAGGGGCTTTTGCGGCGGCCGTCACCATCCGAACCCGGCCATGACTGCTGTCCGGAGCAGCATGAACTCGACCAGCAATTGCGAGGCGGACGGGTCAGAATGGGCACGATGCGTCCTGCGCAACAGCCGCCATGGACGTCTCCAGCGCGCCTAACTCCTGCCTCACTGGCATTCTGGAACGGCATGCGGAGGATTTGTGACGTGCCGGACAGTCGTTTTTGGGGAAGTCGCCACAGATGCCACCAGGGCCACCTAGGGTCAGTCACGCCCCCTCGACGCGCTGATGGCCTGTGAGCCGCAGGCCATGGACGACCATCATTGACGCTGCCTGACTCGTGGTGACTGTCCCCGGTTCGCCGTCGGGGGTACTGGCCGGGGCACGTCGCACCGGCACATCACAGGGAGCGCGACATGGCGACAGACGACCACAGCGAACACGTGGACCTGACCGAGGCCGAGATCGCGCACGAGCAGTTCGAGGCCGAGGAGCGCAAACGCCGCCGCGAGGCGATCTACAACCGAGGGAAGTTCCAGGGACTCCAGATCGATCCCGACGTGGACTTCTATCCGGAGGTCGCCGACCGCGAACCCGGTGACAAGAACCTCGAGGGATTCGGGTTCGACCTGCACGGCCCGGTGACGTTCGGCTCCGCCGGCCTGCTCGTGCTGTTCATCGGCTACACCCTGATCTTCCAGGACCAGGCTGCGGCGACCTTCACCAGCGTGCTCACCTTCATCAACGACAAGTTCGGATGGTTCTACATCCTGGCCGCCAATGTCTTCGTGGTGGCCTGCGTGTACTTCGCGTTCAGCCGGTTCGGCAAGATCCGCATCGGTGGCCCGGAGGCCAAGCCTGAGTTCAGCAACGTCGCGTGGTACGCGATGCTGCTGTCCGCGGGGATGGGCATCGGCCTGATGTTCTGGTCCGTCGCCGAACCGATCTTCCACCTCTCCGCTCCACCACCCGTGTTCGGCGTGGAGCCCAACACCGGACCAGCCGCCGAGGCTGCCCTGGCGACCACGTTCTTCCACTGGGGCCTGCATCCGTGGGCGATCTACGCCCTGGTCAGCATCGCCCTGGCGTTCTTCGCCTTCAACCGCGGGCTGCCCCTGACCTTCCGATCGGTGTTCTACCCACTGCTCGGGGAGCGCATCTACGGGCCGTGGGGCAATGCCATCGACATCGTGACCGTGCTCGCGACACTGTTCGGGCTGGCCACATCGCTGGGCCTGGGTGTGGGACAGGCCGCCGCCGGCCTCGAATACCTGTTCGGCACGCCCACCGACACGTGGTTCCTGGTCCTGCTGATCGCCGCCATCACCGGCCTTGCGACGCTGTCCGTGGTGGCCGGCCTGGACGGCGGTGTCAAGCGACTGAGCCAGATGAACATGGCGCTGGCGGGGGCCTTCCTG
>DATFMD010000250.1:0-16910 GCA_035267125.1 Nitriliruptoraceae bacterium
CGCGGGATTCGTCCACGGGCAGACCTGCGGCCTGCAGGACGAGGCATCGGTGCCGCGGCCACCCAATCTACCAGAAGTCAGACAGCATGAAATGCGTCGAGACGGATGAGTGGATTTCCTTCTTGGGCCGAGGGTGGTCGCCTGCTGCTCCCAGCCTCGGTCGTCGCTTTGGGCTGGACGTGCTGGTGGTGCTCCTGTGCAATGGTCCGGCAGATGCATCACAGGCCGTGTCGAGGAATCGGGCTCGTGCACCGCGATGCCATGTGCGGGCACTATCGTGGCGCCGGTTCCCCCACCCCGACGCCGGAGAGGTGCTCGTGTCCGATCGGCTGGCTGGTCTGCGTGCGCGGTGGCAGCGCGTTCGGCCAGCCTCCGGCACGCTCGGGAACTCGGCCAACGCCGGGTTGACGGGAGCGATCGGGGGCATACCCGATGGCATGGCCGCGGCCACGTTGGTCGGGGTGAGCCCCATCCATGGCCTGTTCGCCGCGGCTGCGGGTCGCATCGGCGGCGGCCTGTCCTCCAGCTCGCAGCTCATGGTCATCACCACCACGAGTGCTGCCGCACTGGCCGCCGGATCGGCGCTGTCCTCGGTGCCGGCCGAGGACCGCCTCAACGCCCTCTTCCTGCTCACCATGGTGGCCGGTGGGCTGATGCTGGCAGCCGGCCTGTTCGGCCTCGGCCGGCTGGCCGGCTTCGTGTCGCACTCGGTCATGTTGGGATTCCTGACCGGGGTCGCCGTCAACATCGTGTTCTCCCAGGTCCCGGTCATGGCCGGTGTCGATGCCACTGCCGGGACCTCGATCGGCAAGGCCTGGGAGGTGGTGACGAGTCCCGGCACGTGGCACTGGACGTCGCTGTTCATCTCGGCGTTGGCCATCGCGCTGCTCACCGGCCTGGCCCGGACCCGATTGGCCGGGTTCGCGGCGCTCATCGCGCTGCTGGTCACGGGGGGGCTCGTGTGGGCGCTGGGCGCCGACACCGTCGTGCTGGTCAACGACGTGGGCGAGATCACGCGGGGCCTGCCACTGCCCCAGCTGCCCCGCATCGGGCTGCTGAGCGTCGACCTGGTGATCGGGGCAGCGGCCGTGGCCGCCATCGTGTTGGTGCAGGGGGCCGGCGTCCGCGAGTCAGCTCCCAACCCGGACGGGCGCCGCGCCGACCTGGACACCGACTTCGCCGCGCAGGGCATCGCCAACCTCGCCTCGGGGTTCCTGAAGGGCATCCCGGTGGGTGGCTCGGTCGGGCAGACGGCCGTCAACGTGGCGGCGGGTGCGCGGGATCGCTGGGCAGCCATCCTGTCGGGCGGCTGGATCCTGCTCGTGCTGGTGGCGCTGTCGGGCGCGGTCGGACTGGTCCCGATGCCGACGTTGGCCGGCGTCCTGGTGGTGGCGTCGATCGGCGCCATCCGACCACGGCAGTTGGCCACGGTGTGGCGCACCGGGACGCAGTCGCAGGTGGCCATGGTGACCACGTTCGTGGCGACGCTGGTGCTGCCGGTGGCCGCCGCCGTCGGCATCGGTGCGGCGCTGTCCCTGTTGATGCAGGCCAACCGCGAATCGATCGACCTGCGCCTGGTCCATCTCGTCCCCGATCCCGCCACCGACACCTTCGTCGAGGAGGACGCACCTGCCACGTTGACGAGCGGCGAACCCACCGTCCTCGACGTCCACGGCAGCCTGTTCTATGCCGGCGCACGCACGCTCGAGGCGCTCCTGCCCGACCCGGCAGGCGTCGAGGCGCCGGTCGTCGTGTTGCGACTGCGCGGGCGGGCCACGCTGGGAGCCACCGCCTACTCCGTGCTGGCCTCGTACGCCCGCAGGCTGCAGGTCCAGGGCGGACGGCTGTTCGTCAGCGGGGTCGACCCCGCCCTCGCGCAGTCGTTCCGCCACGTCGTGGCGCCGGAAGTCCAGTCGGCCATCGAGGTGCACGAGGCGGTTCCGACGTTGGGGGCGTCGACGCGCGAGGCGCTGGCCGATGCCCAGGCGTTCCTGTTGGTCGACGATCCCGAGGACCCCGCTCCCGAGCGACCCACCGGCCATCGTCGTGCCCCGATCACGCGCGCCTGGGACTGGGTGCGCGACCACCTGCACCGCGACGACGCGTCGACCTGACGAGGTCCGTGCACCACGTTCCGCGCTGCCGGTCCGGCGTCGACCCGGGCCGAAGCGGCGTCGAACCGTTCCCGGACGGGCGCCTTCGCATCGTCGCAGCGGCGTCAGGGCTGGGCAGGAGAGGGATCCGCCAGGGGCAGGTGGAGCGTGAACACGGCTCCGTCGCCGTCGCCGGGACCGTCCACGTCCACGCTGCCGCCATGGCGGGCCGCGCTCTGGGCCACGATCGCCAGTCCGAGCCCCGAGCCGGGCAGGCTGCGCGCCTCGGGTGCACGGTGGAAGCGGTCGAAGACTCGTTCACGCTGGTCGGCCGGGACCCCGGGACCATGGTCGCGCACGCCCACGGTCGCCTGTCCGTCCGCCGTTGCCAACCCCACTTCGATGGTCCCGCCGCCGTACTTGATGGCGTTGTCCACGAGGTTGCGCACCGCCCGCGCCAGGCTGTCGTGGTCGCCCATCACCGTGGCCGGCGTCGTGGCCGTCTCGACCAGGGTCCGGCCGGGCGGCACGAACGGTCGCATGCTGGCGGCCACCTCGGCGACGAGTGCGGCGAGGTCGAGCGGCGCGAAGGCCACGTCGGCGCGAGCATCGCGGGTGAGCGCGACCAGCGAGTCGACCAGGCCGCCGAACTCGTCGAGTTGGGACGACACGTCGTGGAGAAGGTCACGTCGATCGTCGATGTCGAGTTGCTCCCAGGAGTCCAGGACGTCGATGTTGGTGCGCAGGCTGGTCAGGGGTGTGCGCAGTTCGTGGGAGGCATCGGACACCAGTTGCGTCTGTGACTGCTGCGTGCGTTCGAGCGCTGCCAGCATCTGGTTGAAGGTGATCGCGAGGCGGGCCAGTTCGTCGTCGCCGGCCACGTCGATGCGGCGCCCCAGGTCACCTGTCGCCCGTACTTCCTCTGCAACCGTGGTCAGGTCGGCCACCGGGCGCGTTGCCCGCCGGCCCAGCCACCAGCCTGCCGCTGCGGCCAGCAGCGTGCCGATCAGTCCGCCCACGACCAGTTGCCGACGCAGCCGCTCCAGGGTGGCGCGTTGCTGGGTCTCGGGCACGGCGACCTGGACCGCCCCCACCGGTTGGACACCGACCTGCACCGGGATCGTGACGACGCGCAGGGCGACGCTGCCCTCGTCGGTCACGATCGTCGTCGATTCGTGCAGGCGTGGCCCCGGGTCGCCCGTGGCCAGGTCCTGCGCCGCGTCCGACACCGGCAACTCCAGTGCCCGGGTGCTGGGCCGCACCACCTCGCCCTGCCGGTTGAGCAGTTGGACCAGTCCTCCGGCGCCCCCGAACCGGTTCTGGCGCGGTCCGCCACGCATGTCGTCGGAGATGACGTCCTGGGCGATCTGGTCGAGGTCGGCGTCGAGCTGGTCACGCAACGTGCGTGCCGTGGTCAGGTACAGCAGCGTCGAGGTCAGCACGACGGCCAGCGCGACGGCCAGCCCCGCTGCCAGCCCGACGCGCGTCGACAGGGCCATGCCGCGACGGCCGGTCGCGGCTTCGGGTGGCGGCGGTGGGGAAGCCGAACTCACGGTTCGTCCAGGCGGTAGCCGAAGCCACGCACGGTCTGGATGATCCGGGGTTCGCCCGCTGCCTCCAGTTTGCGCCGCAGGTAGCCGACGTAGACCTCGACGTTGTTCGAGGTCTGCATGTCGGTGCCCCACACGGTCTCGCCGAGGACCTCGCGGGTCAGCACGCGACCGGGATTGTCGAGGAAGGCCGCCAACAGGTCGAACTCGGTCCGGGTGAGGTCGAGGTCACGATCCGCGCGGCTGGCCCGGGCAGCGTCGTGGTCGATCGTGACGTCCAGGAAGGACTGCACGTCCGGGCCCGGTTCACCGGGACCGCCCCGGCGGCGAAGCAGCGCCCGCAGTCGTGCCAGCAACTCGTCCAGTGCGAACGGCTTGGGCAGGTAGTCGTCGGCGCCGGCATCCAGACCGGCGACGCGGTCGGGCACGTCGTCGCGTGCGGTCACCATCAGGATCGGCAGGTCGTGACCGTCCTGGCGCAGTCTGCGTGCGACGCCGGTGCCCTCGATGCCGGGCATCATGACGTCCAGCACCACCGCGTCGACGTCGCCATGTCCGACCGCGGCGAGCGCCTCGAGGCCATCGGCCGCCAACGACACCCGGTAGTCGTGCAGGCGCAGCGCTCGTGACAGGGCCTCGCGCACGGCACGCTCGTCGTCGACCACGAGTACGTGGGGGGCATCGGTGCCTGCGGGCATGGCATCGGTTCCTGGTTCGTGATGGTCGGTGATGTCGAGCGGCGGTGCCCAGTGCTGCCCATGGTGCCACGACCTGCTGAAGATTCCCTGAGGTCGTTCGGGTCCCGCGGCCCGGCTGGGCCTGCCTATGCTCGTGGGACGACCAGTCGGTGCCACCTGCCATGGCGGGCCCGCGCCGTCGAGACCCGACCAGACAGGCACGCCGATGCCCATCGCCTCACCCGAGACCTACCGCGCCATGCTCGCCGCCGCCCAGGCCGGTGGCCATGCGCTGCCCGCCATCAACGTGACGTCGACGTCCACCCTCAACGCCGCCCTGATGGGGTTCGCCGAGGCCGAGTCCGACGGCATCATCCAGGTGTCCACCGGTGGCGCCGAGTTCTTCTCCGGCATGGCGGTCAAGCAGATGCCGGTCGGTGCCCAGGCGATGGCCGAGGCCGCCTACGTGCTGGCCGAGGCCCACGACGTCAACATCGCCCTGCACACCGACCACTGCCAACCCGAGCGCGTCGATGCCTTCATCCGGCCCTTGCTCGCCATGTCGCGGGAACGCAAGGCTGCGGGACTGCCCCCGCTGTTCCAGAGCCACATGCTCGACGCCTCGTCGATTCCGCTCGAGGAGAACCTGGCGTTGGCCAGCGACCTGCTCGACGAGTGCAACGACGTCGATGTCGTGTTGGAGGTCGAGATCGGCATCGTGGGCGGCGTCGAGGACACCGAGGACAACGAGGACGTCGACAAGGACAAGCTCTACACCAGCCCCGCCGACATGGTGCGCACCTCCGAGGTGCTGGGCCAGTTCGACCGTGGCACCTACATGCTGGCGGCCGTGTTCGGCAACGTGCACGGTGTCTACAAGCCCGGCTCGGTCGAGTTGCGTCCCACCATCCTGCGCGACGGGCAGGAAGCCGTGGCAGCCGAGTACGGCGACGATGCCCGCCACCTGCTCGTGTTCCACGGTGGGTCCGGCTCCACCCTCGAGGAGATTCGCGAGACCCTTGACTACGGCGTCATCAAGATGAACATCGACACCGACTGCCAGTACGCCTACACGCGTCCGGTCGCCGGCCACATGTTCGAGAACTACGACGGCGTGCTCAAGGTCGACGGCGACGTCGGCAACAAGAAGGTCTACGACCCGCGCGTGTGGTCGAGGAAGGCCGAGCGCTCGATGGCCGATCGCGTGATGGAAGCCTGCGAGATGCTGCGCTCCACCGGAACCACCCTCGGGCGGCAGTGACCCGACCCGTGCCGTTGGTCACAGGCGCTCGTACTGGGTGAAGCTGGGTTCGATCATCGTCGTGACATCGGTCCTGAAGTCGAGGTTGATCCCGTTGTTCATGAAGTTGACGAACCCCGCCACGTCCTCGACCGGCACCGTGTCCTGATCACACAACTGCGCCCAGTAGGCGGGATCTGAATAGACGGCAAAGACGTCGTCGGCAAGCCCCCAGGGGTTGCCGGTGGCCACGTCGGCGTCGTCGCCGACGCTGGCGATGGCCGGGTTGGCAAACAGCGTTCGTGCCGCCGAGGCCTCGAGCGCATTGCGGAACTGTCGCGCCCAGTCCGCCGAGTCTGGTTCCAGCGGTGGATCCAGGGTGAGGGCGCGATCGCTCATGGCCGCACACGGGACGGCCTCGACCGTGGCGTCGTCGTCGATGGGCTGGGGAAACTCGTCGGGCATGGGGAATTCCGACGAGTCTGGACCACACCCTGTCACCAGCAGTGCCACGCACACGATGGCGATGACGGTGCGTGGCCCACGACGGAGCCACGCTCGTGCCACGACCTGGCTGTCCGACCCGATGCACCGCGCCACTGATGACGCTCGCCGTTCGTTCCCGTTCATCCCTGGCCTTCGCTGGCGTTGCGAATCTCGCCGGTGACCGCCTCGACCGCCGAGCCAAGCTGCTCGCTGTTGTTCAGCACGACCTGGATCCTGGCCCGGGCCTCGATCCGTGTGGCCGAGTCCGAGGAGTAGACCTGGTCTTCCCAGAAGCCCGGGTCCTGGAACTGTGCCAACTGGTCGCTGGTCAGCCCCCAGTCCACGCGTCCCGAGGGCTCGTGGTTGATGTCGAGGACGTCGCCGTGGTTGACCAGCAGTTGGATCGCGTCGTATTCGCTGCGCAGTCGTTCGTCGGCGGCGACCGCTGCGGCGTCGAAGGTCGGCACCGGGACGGAGTCGGCGACCTGGGCGATCGTCCATGACGCTCCGGCACCCAACGCGATCGAGCCGCCCCCCGTCGCCGGGGACGCTGCGATGCCAATCGCACTCACTGCCCCGGCGGTGGTCTTGCCCACGCCGACCCAGAAGTTCCTCACTTCGGCATCTTCCGCGCCGTCGTCGGCCAGTGCCTGGGACCAGATGTCGGACAGGTCGTCGGCTTCGCCCGTGGCCCCGCGTAGATGGGTCAGGTCCCGTACTTCCGATGTCTCGCGGAACTCGGTCACCGCCCGTTCCCACTCGGCCCTGGTGAACGCGCCGAGTTGCGCCGAAACGACCTGCTGGGCGTCGGTCGAGTCGAACACCTGGTCGTAGAAGTGCACCACGTCGTCCCGGCTCACCGTGCTGAACGCACCGTCGCCACCCTCACGCACGCCCCCGATGATCGCGAGGTCGGACACGAACATGCCGCCAACGTGGGCCAGGGCGACACGGCCGGGATCGGTCATGGAGTCTTCGCCGTTGAACCAGCCGTCGTCGGTGGTCTCGTGGTGGTCGACCAGCCAGGCGAAGGCGTCCTCGGTCTCGGCATATGACTGCTGGAAGGCCAGGGAGCCCTCGCCGTCGCCTTCGTCGTACAGCGAGCCCGGGTGGTCGCGCAGCCCTGCGACCAGGGCGTCGCCGGCGAAGGGGTGGTCGACGTTGTAGACCATGTCGCGCAACTGCTCTCGGCCGTCGTCGCCGGTCCCGGTCAGGAAGTCGTGGGCGACCTGGGGGTTGTCGGCCAACAGGCCAGCTGCTGCGGCACGCCACGTGGTCGGCAGCATCTCCCAGTTGGCGAAGCTGTCCCCTTGTCCCAGGGTCTGGACGAACGAGGACGGCCACGTGGCGGCAACCATCGGCCAGTCGCCCTCTCCCCACAGGCGCTCGACGGCGACCGTTGTCGCGGCGTCGTCCCACGGCGACAACCGGGCGTTCATGAACAGGACGCTGCCGGGCACCTCACTGAGGAAGTCGCGCAGTTCGGACGCCGAGAGCCGGTTGGCCGTGGTCGCCACGTAGGCAGACACCTGCGTGATCGGACCCAGCCAACTGGCGCTGCCGTTGGACTCGGCGAACGCGGCAGCATCGTTGAGTGCCGTGAGGCCCTCCCCACCCAGGGTCAACACGAACGCCTGCTGGGCGGAGGGGTCGTCGTCGATGCCGTCGGCCTCCATCTCGGCGAGCAGGCGCGCCACCTCTGCGCGCTTGTCCTGACTGTTGACACCGTCGTCCGCCAGGACGTCGTTGATGTCGTTGGCGTACTGGGTGGCCTGGACGTCCTCGGCGTCCTCGACCAGGTCCTCGCCCACGCCCAGCATGCTCCAGGCGGCGCGCAGTGCCACGAACGACGCATGGTCGAGGTTGAAGATGACCGTGCCATCGCGGAAACTCGCCCTGTCACGGTCCAGGGACCGCACGGCTCCGGCAAACTGTTCGGCCACGAGGTTGTGGCGCTCGACGTCCTCCACCTCGACGTCCAGCACGCCACTGGCGTTGGTCACGCCAGCGGTGCCGAAGTCGTTGTCCGGGGCCGAGAGGAAATCGCCCACCGCAGTCCCGTAGGCATCGGTGTCCACGCGCAGCACCTTGGGTCGGACCCAGTCGGCATAGTCCATGAGGGCATCCGGGTTGACGACGATCATGCCCATGGCTGCATCCTGTCGTCATCGTGCGTCGTCGGGGGAGTCGTCGGCATCGTCGCGGCCCCAGCCACTGGCTGCCCCGAACCCTGCTGTTGGTCAGACCGCGGCATCGGCTGGTTTCCAGTTCGCCCAGCGGGTATGGGCCTGCTGCCAGTGGTGACGCGAGATGTCGCGGGCTCGGATGCCCTGGCGGGCGTCCTCGATCAAGGCCTCGAGGTCGTCCGCGTCGGCCTCCAGTTCCGTGATGCGACTGTCGATCTGGGCCACCAGGTCGTCCCCGGTGGCGGCGAACCAGCTCGAGAACTCGCCTTCGAAGGCACCTGCGTGCAAGTCGGCGACCCCCTGGTCGATGGCCTGCTCGAGGTCGCGCAACTGGGCCACGACGTCGTTGATCGCCGCCAACGCCGCGCGGGCGTGCCCGAACGGGAATTCGAGGCGCTCCGGCTGGGTGCCGGGGTGGGGTGGTCGTTGGTCGGTCATGGCGTGGCACCTTCGTGGGGCGCACCATGGGGCAGGCGGGTCGTCGACGGCGTCCCGAGCGTCACGATACAGAACATCATGGGATGCAGTCAATCACAGTGGTGTGTCCCGGCGGCATCGTGCGCGATCGCTACTCCTCGCACGTGCAGGGCCTGGCTGCGCAGCGTGGGCAGCCATCGGTGTAGCGATCCATCGCGGTGGCCAGGTCGACGCCCGTCAGGTCGGCGAGGGTCACCAACCACGCCATGACGTCCGAGAACTCCACGACTCGTTGGTCGTGACCCTGGCGGCGGACCGCGCGTGACAGCTCGCCCACCTCCTCGATGAACCATCCCAGTGCCGCATCCACACCACGGGACCGGTCCCGGTCGCCGTAGGTCGCCCGGATGGTGGCCTGGAGGTGGCGCAGTCCCACGTCGGGACCGTCGGTGGCCAGGTCGACTGCAGGAGCAGTGGGGGTCCCGGTGGTCGGCCGGGCGTCGCTCACAGCGACAGTTCCGGGTACAGCGGGAAGCCCGACAGCAGGTCGGCACTGCGCTGGCGACCGCGATCGACGACGTCGTCGGGGATCGTGTAGCGCGCCTGGTGGGGCGTGCCATCGACGACCTGGGCCTCGGTGTTGGTCAGGACGTCGGCGATGATGTCGGCAACCTCCACCATCTCGTCGGTGCCCATGCCCAGGGTCGTCAACGCCGGGGTGCCCAACCGGATGCCCGACGTGTACCAGGCCCCGTTCGGGTCGTTGGGGATCGAGTTGCGATTCACGATGACGCCGGCGTCCTGCAACGCGGATTCGGCGATGCGGCCGGTCAGGCCGAACGGGCGCACGTCGGTGAGCGCCAGGTGGTTGTCGGTGCCGCCGGTGACCATCCGCGCACCCCGTTCGGCCAGGCCCTCGGAAAGTGCAGCCGCGTTGTCGACGATGTGCTGGGCATAGGTGGCGAACTCGGGACGGCGTGCCTCGGCGAAGCACACCGCCTTGGCTGCCATCACGTGGCCCATGGGGCCGCCGAGCACCATGGGGCAGCCCTTGTCGACGAACTCGGCGAGGTCGTCGTCGCACAGCACCATGCCGCCACGGGGCCCCCGCAGCGACTTGTGTGTCGTCGTGGTCACCACCTGGGCATGGGGGACGGGGTCGAAGTCACCGGTGAACACCTTGCCGGCGACCAGGCCGGCGAAGTGGGCCATGTCGACCATCAGCGTGGCGCCCACCTCGTCGGCGATCTCGCGCATCGTCGCGAAGTTGATGGCCCGTGGGTAGGCCGAGTAGCCGGCCACCATGATGAGCGGCTCGACCTCGCGCGCCAGTGCCGCCACGGCGTCGTAGTCGATCAGTTCGGTGTCGGGATCGACGCCGTAGGAGGTCTGGTCGAACATCTTGCCGGAGATGTTGGGGCGAAATCCATGGGTGAGGTGCCCGCCCGCGTCAAGGGACATGCCGATCAGGCGCTGGTTGCCGTACTGCTGGCGCAGTTGTTCCCAGTCCGCATCCGACAGGGCGTTGACGTTGCGTGACGCGTGGTCGGCCAGGAACGGGGCCTCGACCCGTTGGGCCAGGATGGCCCAGTACGCGACCAGGTTGGCGTCGATGCCGGAATGTGGCTGCACGTAGGCGTGGTCGGCACCGAACAGTGCCCGGGCATGGTCGGCTGCCAGCACCTCGACCTGGTCGACGTACTCACAGCCGGCATAGAAGCGATGGCCGGGCGTCCCCTCCGCGTACTTGTCGGACAGCCAGTTGCCCATCGCCAGCAGCGTGGCGGGCGAGGCGTAGTTCTCGCTGGCGATCAACTTCAGCTGGGCGCGCTGGTTGTCGAGCTCACCGCGGATGATGCGGGCAACGTCGGGCTCGGCGGCCGCGATGACGTCGAGAGACGAGGTGACGGCCGTCTGGACGTCGCTGCCGGAGTCGGTCGTGTCGGTCATGGTGGCCCCAGCGTCGAGATGGGTGGGTGGCGTTGGCGCGAGCGTAGCCATGGACCGGAAAACCAACGAACGCGCCCGGCGGCTGCCGAGCGCGTTCGCATGGTGTCGGGATGGGCGGATTCGAACCGCCGGCCTCCTCGTCCCGAACGAGGCGCGCTAACCAAGCTGCGCCACATCCCGTGGTGCTCCGTCGGGAACCTGTGAGGCGGGAGGAGGACCACACGCGATGGTGGGGACACAGCCAACGGCCTCGGGGAGCGCGGTCGAGCGTACCCGTTGCGCCGTCGCAGCCGCGAACCGTTCGGTGGCGTGGCCGGTGCTCGTCGCACGCCACCGAGGCCGGGACGGCACGACTGGCGCCGGGCTCAGGGCAGCAGGGTGAGCAGGGTCGCCTCGGGGCGGCACATGAACCTGATCGGCGTGTACTTCGACGTGCCGAGTCCGGCCGACACGTGGAGGGGGACGTCGCGGTACTGGGACAGGCCGCGGGCATGGCGTGGTGGCAGGTCACTGTTGGTGACCAACGCGCCCACACCGGGAACCCGCACCTGGCCGCCGTGGGTGTGGCCGCTGAGGACCACGTCGGTGCCGACGCCGACGAGCATGTCGAGGGCGGCCTTGTAGGGCGCGTGGACCAGGCCCAGGTGCACGATCCCGTGCCCTGCCGTGGCGATGGCCTCGGCGTTGGGCAACGGGGTGGCGTGGAGGTGGGGATCGTCGATCCCCGAGACCATGACCGTGCCGCGAGGTGTCGGGATGGAGGTGGCCTCGTTGCGCAGGGTGGTCCAGCCCTGGCGTTGCAGCCCGGTGACCAGGCGCTCGGTGTCCAGGCGCGCCCCGGTGGGGACGTCGTCGGACGTCGGTCCGGCCAGGTACCGCAGCGGGTTGCGCGGAACCGGCCCGTAGACGTCGTTGGAGCCGAGCACGACCACGCCGGGGGTCGAAGAGGCCGTCAGCGGCGCCAGCATCGCCGCGACCTCGTCCTCCATGCCTTCGTCGCCCAGCAGGTCGCCGGTGGCCACGACCAGGTCGTAGTCCTCGTCGGCCAGTGACGCCAGGAAGTGACCGAGCCGACCGCCGGGGCGGGCGACGTGCAGGTCCGAAAGGTGCAGGACCCGGACAGGCGACAGCGACGAGCGCACGACGCCGGTGACGTGGACGTGGCGCAGGGTGAACCACTGGGCCTCGACCAGCGACCATGCCAGGGTGGCCGCGCCTGCGGCGGTGACGCCGGCCGCCCATCGCGTGGGCGCCGACCAGCCACGTCGATCTCCACCGACTTCGCGGTCGGAAGACGGGACGGGTGCAGTGAGGTCAGGTGTGGTCGCCATGCCTAGTCGTCATCGGGTGGTGGTGGCGTGGCATCGGGCTCGGGTGGCTTCGTCGGCTTCGGCGTTGGCGTCGGCTTCGGCTCGGCCGGGTCGTCCGGCTCGGCCGGCTCGGCCGGTTCGGTCGGTGCCGTCGGTTCGGCCGGTTCGGGGGGCGCCTCGTAGCGGGCCACCTCGATGGAGATGCCGGAGCCGGGGAGGGCGACCGCGCCACCCACGGGGTTCTGCCGTGTCACGGTTCCGTCGAGCGCCTGGTTGCGCGTGATCGTCTCGAACTGTGACACGTTGTAGTTGGCCAGCGCGGCCAGTGCCTGTGCGAGGGGTCGGCCCACCACGTTCGGTGCGGTCGGTCGCGGCGCCGTCCCGTCGGACTGCTGGACGAAGACGAAGGATCCGGTGTCGGCACGTGTTCCGGCGGCAGGGTTCTGCGAGATCACGGTGCCGGCTGGTTGCCAACTCGCAACGGTCTGCGTGCCCAACTGCAGGCCGGCTCCCTCGGCCACCTCGGTCATCTCGGCGATGGACCCGCGACCCACCAACTGGGGCACCTCGACTTGCGGGATGGGCTTGGGTTCGGGGAAGGCCTCGGGCTCGAAGTCGGCCATGACGACCGACATGTAGTCCGCCCACATCGGGGCCGGGATGGTGCCTCCGGCAACGCTGTCGTAGAACTGGCCGCCGACGGTCACCTCCTGCATGTAGCGCGTCTCGGCAGGACAACTGCGCGGCGCACCCGGCAGCTGGCCCTCGGGGCATGCGGCCACCGCGTTGGCGACGCTGTCGTAGGTCCTCGTGCCGTTGGGGTAGCCCACCCAGCTGGCCGTGACGAAACGAGTCGTGAAGCCCATGAACCAGGCGTCGATGGAGCTGTTGGTGGTACCGGTCTTGCCACGAACCTGGTGGGGGCCGAGCGCAGCGCCCACCGAGGGAGCGGTGCCACCCTCGTAGGGCGATCCCTTCAGGATGTCGGTGACGCGGGTGGCGACCGTCTCGTCCAGGACCTGTTCACAGTCGTTGCTGTGCTCCCACAGGACGTTGCCCTCGCGGTCCTCGATGCGCTCGATGGCGTAGGGCGCGCAGTGGCTGCCGCCGTTGGCGATCGTGGCGTAGCCCTCGGCCATCTCGAGCGGCGTCACCTCGTAGGTGCCCAGCGCGACCGAGCAGCCCGGCTTGCCGTTGCGGGTGGTGAACTCCTCGCCGTCCTCACCGACGAAGTTGTTTCCGTACCAGTTGTCCAGGCCGAGGCGTTCGGCCATGCGTGACACTGCGATCGGGCCTTCGTTGCCGGTGGGTCCCAGGGTGCCGGTGAGGGTCGCGAAGTAGACGTTGACCGACTTCTGGGCTGCCGAGTACATCGATTGGAGGCCGCCTTCGGACGAGTTCTCCGGGGTGTAGAACCCGGTGTCGTCGTCGCCTTCCTGGACGGGGCACACCTCGATGGGCTCGCCGCCCTGGTTGTCGTAGTCGTCGGACACGACCGTGAAGCCCGGGGGGATGCCGGCCTCGAGCGCGGCCGCCATCACGAAGGCCTTGAACGACGAACCCGGCTGGCGACCCGAGCCTCCGCCACCGGGGATCAATGGGTTGACCTGGGTCTTGTCACACAGCAACTGGCCGTCCTCGGCGGTGCCGGCCCAGTCGTCGTCGTAGGGGTCACCGGCCACGCCGGCGCAGTTGCCCCATGACGAGGGCCCCAGCGCCATGGTGCGGATGGCGCCGTTGGCGGGCTCGAGGGTCAGCAGGCCGCCCATCGGTTCGCGGGCGATGTCGGCACGCGACTCGTCCTCGGCGGTCAGGTGCTCCGAGATCGTGTCGGTGGCCGTGGCCTGCATGGCAGGGTCGAGCGTGGTCACGATCCGCAGACCACCCTGGTAGACCTGCTGGGTGCGGGCGGCGGCGTCCGGACCCATCAGGTCGAGCAGCTGCTCCTGTTGCGGCCCCAGCGACTCGGCGGTCTCGGCATTGATCAGCAGCTGGGTGATCCAGGTGGTCCAGAACGGGGACTTCGGGTCGGCGGGCTGGGACGGCGCCAGCTGCAGGTCCTCGGCGATGGCCCGGTCGCGGGTCTCGGCCGAGATGTAGTCCTCCTCGGCCATCTGGGTCAGCACGATGTTGCGACGCTCGATGGCGTTGGTGGGGTTGTCGATCGGGTTGTTGCCGTTGGGGGCGCGGATCACGCCGGCCAGGGTCGCGGCCTCACCCAGCGTCAGCTCCGAGATGTCCTTCGAGAAGTAGCGCTCGGCGGCAGTGCCGATGCCCCATGCCCCGGACCCGAAGAACGTCGTGTTGAGGTAGCGCTCGAGGATCTCGTCCTTGCTCATCTGTTGTTCGAGCTGGACCGCCCAGGCTGCCTCGCGGATCTTGCGCTCGATGGTCTGGGCGGCTGCGTCGTCGGACACGTACTGGTAGGCGTTCTTGATGTACTGCTGGGTGATCGTCGATCCACCACCGACGATGTCGCCGGCGGCGACGTTGCGCACGGCCGACCGCAGGATGGCGTCGGAGTTGACGCCGTTGTGCTCCCAGAACGAGTTGTCCTCGGTTGCCACGACCGCGTTGACCACGATGTCGGGAATGGCGTCGAAGTCGACGGGGTCGCGGTTCTCCTGGAAGTTGATCTCGTCGAGCAGGGACCCGTCGCTCGCGTAGATGAAGGAGTTCTCCGGCGGCGCCGGCAGGTCAGGCAGTGGTCCGACGTCGAGGATCTCGGTGGAGAACAGGTCCATGCCGTCGGATGCCAGTGACAGGGTGGGCACGAACAACGAGGACAGCAGCATTGCCGTCGCGGCCACGATGGCGACGATCAGGATCAGTCGCTCGACGATGGCGCGGTAGCGGGGCGTGGTGTGTGACGACATTGCGTGGTGGTCCTCGGGAGTTGTGCCTGCGACGGTCGCTGCGTCGACGCTGCGGCAGATTCCTCGCGAATGGCGAGGCAACGAGCGCAACGGCGATCGGGGACACCGTCCATCTCCCGGGGCACCTGGGATGGGGCCGGGAGTGCTGCAAGGCTACCTGCACACGCAGACGCGCCGGCGGCACGCGTCCTGCACCAATGGCCACGGTGAAGTCGTGGTCGCCGCCCCGGTCGGATGCCCACGGCTGCGCGCCGGAGCATCTCGAGGTGTTTCATGCCGGCTCGGTGTGCGTTTGCCGCACATTGGCCCTTTCGGGCCATGCAGCATGGCGGTCCTGCTGCCTAGCGTGGCTCGTGTTGCCGGGCGAGCAGAAGTCCTGGAGCGGTCCACCGATCCGGGATCGCCGGCATCCCGCCAGACGCACGGGGGTGCATCGATGGAGTCATGGTCCGAGCACGCACGCTGTCGGGGAAAGGATCCATCCGCCTTCTTCGGCCGCAACCTGACGGAGGCGAAGGACGCGATCCGGACCTGTGACAGATGCGACGTCCGTTCCGAGTGTCTTGACTACGCAGTGGCGGAAGGCATCGAGATCGGTGTGTGGGGTGGCCTGACCGAGCGCCAGCGCCGTGCCTACGTGCGGCAGTTGGCCAGCTGACCGCGACGGTCTCGCCACGGCCGTACGGTCGGGCTCGTGTCGGTTGATCCCCGTGCTGCAACCAGTCTGCTGCAACCTTGCGGCGCAACCCGTGTGGAGCCCGCGTCCTCGGCATCGTGGGTCACAGGTACCCGGTCGTGTTCGACCGGACGGCATCACCGCCGGGCTCGTCGAAGCCGGGCGGCTCGACGCCATCGACGTTCTCGCTGCCGGTGTCGTCGGTGTCCGAGGCGCCGTCACCCGTGGCCATGCGCGCGCCACCGAAGCGCTCGCTGATCTCGTCGCCAACCGCAGCAGCAGACGTGGCGACGCTGCGAACGGCGGCCTGCAACTCCGCCGGGTCGAGATGCGTGCCGACCAGGTTGTGGCGCAGCCACACCGCGTCGTTGTCGTCGTCCCAACTCAACGTCCCCAGCATCAGGCGATGGTTCGTCCTGGCGAGCCATGACGCAAGGTCGCCGTCCAGTTCCAGCGCCGTGTTGGTGACGCTGAACACGCCCACGATCGGCCCCATCGGGCTCGAGCCGACCGTGACGAAGACGCGCGCCGTCTCATGGTCGAAGGTGAAGTTGCCGAACGTGTCGACGCGGTAGGACCCGACGATGGCGCGGAGCAGGTCGCCAACGTGGCTGCGAAGGTCCTGGGCGTCCAGGAAGACCCCGGTGCGACGTGGCGGGCGTGGTGCTGCGGCGGGCATCGACGCCACCTGGCCACGCGGGCTGGCCGGCTGGTGGGCCAGGTCCCTGGAGCCAGCGGCCTGCTTCCCACCCGTGGGTGCGGTGTCGTCGGATGTCCCGTCCTGGCGCCCCTCGGTGCCGTGGTCGGGCCGATCCCCGTCGGGGCCGGAGGCTGCAGTGGTGTCGCCAGCAGTGTCGTCGTCGGTCATGGGCGCGAAGCCTTTCGATGGGCCACCAGGTGACGGCCGATGGTGTCGAGGTCGTCGATGTCGTGGACGTCGCGGGCAGCGCGTGGCACCGTCAGCACGTGGGCCCCGGACGGTCCGCGCAAGGTCGCGGCGATGTCGTGGTGGTGGCGGACGGCAGTGTCCTGCAGGTGGGCCAACAGGCCCAGTCCCGCGGCCACGGCGCGGTCGTTGCGATCGTCTCCCAGCGCGGCGGCGGCGCCGCGCAGTGCGTCCGCGGGGATGGTTGCGACCTCGTCCTGGACTCGGTTGACGACCACGGTGGCCAGGTTCAGGCCCTCCTGTTGCAGCCGTTCGACGAAGAAGCGGGCCTCGCGCAACGCCGGCACCTCGGGGGAGGCCACCACGACGAAGCTGGACGAGGGTTGCTGCAGCAGGCGCAGGACCTGCTCGGCGCGGTCCTTGAACCCCTCGTACATGCCGTCGAAGCTGCCGAAGAACGCGGCCAGGTCGTCGAGCAGTTCCATGCCGGTGACGCGACCAGCCACCTTCATGAACGTGGCGGCGCCGAAGCCGACCACGCGCATGTAGCCCTTGCCGGCCAC
>DATFMD010000251.1:0-11135 GCA_035267125.1 Nitriliruptoraceae bacterium
ACCGGGACCTTGTAGTCACCCAGGTCAGCGATCATCTCCTGGGCCTTCTCGGGGTCCTTGACCATCATGTTGCTGATGGCCTTGTACTGGCCCAGGCGTCCGCCGGCCTCGGGCGCCGAGACGGTCGCGACGAACAGATCACGGCCGCCGGCGGACTGGCCGCCGACCTCGACGCGCACCCGGTTGCTGGCCTGCTCGATCTCGCGAAGCCGCGGTCCGATCTCGGAGTAGGGCATCGAGTCGTAGAAGGGGGAGGGGTTCTCGTCCTCTGCCTCCACTTCCCACCATGGTCCGCCCGGGTCGGCGACGACGGGCGCCGAGGTGAGGATCATCCCCGCCCCGGCGAGTCCAACGATTGCTGCAGTGAACCTGCGTGATTTGCGACCCATGTAGGGCTCCTGTCGGCACGGTGTCGAAGCATCGATCCTAGACCCGGCGATGTGGCGTCCACGGCCGTTGGGCTACGAGCTTGTTTCGCGGCGTGGCAGTTCATGCGTTCGCGGTGGATCCGATGCCTTGTGGCCCCCCTCGAACGTGCCCGGGCCGAGGTGGTGGACCTGACGCTCGACTCGATGGCACGATCGCGGGAGAACCTGGCGCTGGCCCGGTCACGCAGAGGCGGTGCGGGATCAGGCAGCAGTGAGTGGGATGTCGACCTGGGTGAGTTGTTCATCGACCGTCAGTTCGGTCGGGTCGTTGAGGTAGGTCTCGCGTGGGGCTCCGGCCGGCTGGCGGCCCTGCTCCTGCACCCACGCGTACAGCGCGTGGTAGGCCGGGCTGATCTCGTCGTAGGGGCCTCGATGGATGGTCCGCGCGGTCGTGGCGGCGGGGAGCGTGTCAACCTCCACGTCGTCGGACAGATCGACGTCGGGTGCCGGGATCGGCACGCACACCTGGATCGTGCCCTCGGTGTCGGCGTCGATCAGTTCGTGGTAGAGGATGAACGGCGCACCCACGATCGGGACGCTCGCCGTGGTCACGGCGCCGTGCAGGGTTCCGAAGGCCTCGGCGATCACCTCCCCCACGTGTTCGAGATCGGTCCGGCGCCGAACGCTGGCCACGGGTTGGGCGGGCAGGGCAGCGGTGTCGATGGTGTAGGGCATGAGGTGTTCCTCTCCTGAGACGAGTCGTCGGACGTACCCGAGCATCCGTTCGTGGCGGGCGAGCTCGTTGGCCAGTCGTGACTGGTGGTGGCGCAACAAGTCGGTGACCTGCTGTTCGTCACCGTCCAGGACGGCGGCCACGTCGGTCAACGGGACGTCGAGCGAGCGCAACGTGCGGATTGCCTCGGCCCGGTTGGCCTGGCCGAGGCGGTAGTAGCGGTAGCCACTCGACTCGTCGACCACGGCCGGGACGAGCAGGCCGAGGTCGTGGTAGTGCCGCAGTGCCTTCACGGACAATCGAGTCGACGCCGCGAAACGACCGATCGGGACGAGGTCATCCATTGGGCGCTCCTGGCTCGGGTGTGTCGAGGATGCAGTCTCCGGTTGGGGGAGAGTCAAGCAGGCCGCTCCGATGTGCCGCGCAGGGCCGTGACCCACCGGTGACGCGTTGCGGGCTGGAGCCGGACGGTCGCGGTGCGATCGTGACGGTCCGGGCGTCGAGGCATACCGTGAACCCCGCGCATCCGGCCCACGACAGGAACCCGCCATGGCATGGACGACCGACGACATCCCCGACCAATCCGGCCGTGTGGCCGTGGTCACGGGTGCCAATGGTGGCCTCGGCCTGGCTTCCACGATCGCGCTCACCGGGGCGGGCGCCCACGTCGTGATGGCCGCTCGCGACCAGGACAAGGCACAGCGGGCACGCGGGGAAGTGCTGGCCCGCCATCCCGATGCATCCGTGGAGGTCGTGCCGCTCGACCTGGGCTCGTTGGCATCCGTGGCCACCGCGGTCGGCCAGATCCTGGCTGCCCACGACCACGTCGACATCCTGCTGTGCAACGCGGGCGTGATGGCGATGCCCCAGGGCAGCACCGAGGACGGCTTCGACACCCAGTTCGGTGTCAACCACCTGGGCCACTGGGCGCTGACCAGCCACCTGCTGCCCACCATTGTGCGCACCCCCGGCGCGCGCGTCGTGACCGTCAGTTCGACCGCCCAGCACCAGGGCCGCCCGGTGGACCCGGCTGATCCACACATGCGCGAGCACTACGACCCATGGGCCATGTATGCCCAGACCAAGTTGGCCAACCGCCACTTCGCAGTCGGCCTCGACGTCCAGTTCCGGCGCAACGACGTCGACGCGAGGGCGCTGTCGAGCCAACCCGGGCTGACCAACAGCGACCTGCAGTCGCGGACGGTCCGGGAGGGCGGTGCTGGGTCGCTGGGTCCGTTCTTCGAACGCCTGACCGACGGCATCGGCATGGAGCCCGATTTCGGGGCATTGAGCCAGTTGCGGGCCGCAACCGACCCCGATGCGTCGGGCGGCGGCTTCTTCGGGCCGCTGTGGGTGGTCACCGGTCCGCCGGTCGCCAAGCCGCTGGTGCGTCCCGGGGAGGCGGCGGCCATCGAGGCCCTGTGGGAAGTCTCCGAAGCGGCCACGGGACTGCGCGTCAACGTTGCCGCAGCCCTGCGCGATGCTCCCGTGGAGCATCCAGGTGAGTCGGTCGACGAGATCGGTTGACCAATCCTCGGGAGTCGACGGCGTCGGCGGGTTAGGGTTGCCGCACGTCCACCCAGGGGAGGGGCATCGTGGCCCGTCGCGTCGTCATCGTCGTGTTGTCTGTGCTGGCGGTGGTGGCCGCAGGCCTTCCTGCCGCCGCGAGCGCGCCCACCGTGTCCGTGCCCACGGCCGTTGCCTCGCTCGGCGACTCGATCACCACAGCGTTCCACGGTGGGTGTGGGTTCCTGACGGACTGCCCGGCCAACTCCTGGAGCACCGGCAGTGCCGTCGACAGCCACGTCACCAGGCTCGAGGCGATGTCCGGCACGGCGATCCGTGGTGACAACCTCGCGGTGACGGGCGCCGACGCATCCGACATGGTCACGCAGGCCCAGGGCATCGCCGGCGACACCGGCTACGTCACGATGCTGATCGGTGCCAACGACGCCTGCACCGACACCGTGGGCCAGATGACCTCGGTGGCAGACTTCCGCGACGACATCGCGGCTGGGCTTGCCACCGTCCACGGTCGAGCCCCCGAGGCGGCCGTGTTCGTGTCCTCCATCCCCGACCTCCAACGCCTGCTGGACGTCGGCAAGGTCAGTGGGTCGGCGCGGTTCGTCTGGTGGCTCTACGGCATCTGCCAGTCGATGCTCGAGGACCCGCTCGGCACCAGCCAGTCCGACCTCGACCGCCGGGCCGCCGTCCGGCAACGCGTGATGAACTACAACGCCGTGCTCGAGTCCGAGTGCGCTGCCTACGCGGGCACCTGCGTCTACGACGGGGGCACCGTGTTCGCATACCCGTTCCAGTTGTCCCAGTTGTCCACGTCCGACTACTTCCACCCGAACGTGTCCGGCCAACAGGTGCTGGCCACCGCGACGTGGGACGTCACCTACGACTTCGGGTCCGCGCCACCTCCGAACACGCCACCGACGGCTGATGCGGGTGGTGACCAGTCGGTCGTTGCCGAGGATTCGGGGTCGGCATCGGTGACCCTGGATGGGTCCGGGTCCGGTGATGGTGACGGGGACGCGTTGTCGTATGCGTGGGCGTGGTCGGGGGGCACGGCGGCGGGTGTGTCGCCGACGGTGTCGTTGCCGGCCGGCGAGTACGTGGTGACGTTGACGGTGGCTGACGGCAACGGGGGCAGCGACAGCGACGTGGTCGTGGTGTCGGTGGCACCGTACGAACCGCCGCCGACCGGCCTGGAGGTGCACGTCGGGGACCTGGACGCAACGACGACGTCGCAACGCGGCAACAAGTGGGACGTGCAGGTGGCGATCACGATCCACGATGCCGACGACCAGCCCGCCGCCGGCGTCCTCGTGTCAGGAGCCTGGGGCGGGGCGGCCAACGGTGGCGCGTCCTGCACGACCGGTGCGGACGGCACGTGCACGGTGGCAAAGGGCAACCTGCGCAGCAACAAGGCCAGCATGGCGACCTTCACCGTCACCAACGTGTCCGCGCCGGATGCGGACTACCTCGCCGGCCTCAACCACGATCCCGATGGCGACTCGAACGGCACGGTGATCACGGTCGACGCACCGTGACCTGTCCGCTCACGGGCGGCACGCCGTTCACCGATGGTTCGATCACCCGGTGGCGATCCGCCCACCCGCGTCGAGTCGGCGGGTGATCGCGATGGCGGCGTCGCGCCCGTAGCGGTTCGCCCCGATCGTGCTCGCCGATGGCCCGTACCCGACCAGGTGGATGCGCTGGTCGTCGACTGCCTGCGATCCCTCGACGCGGATGCCGCCGCGGGGGGTGCGCAGCCGCAGAGGAGCCAGGTGGTCGACCTCGGGTCGGAACCCGGTTGCCCAGACCACCACGTCGGCCGGCCACCGGGTCCCGTCCGCCCAGACGGGTCCGTCCACCTCCAGGCGGTCGAACATCGGGTGGCGGACCAGGACCCCTGCCCGGCGGGCCGTCGCGAAGCGTCCTCGATCCGGCAGGCCGGTCTCGGCGACGACCGAGCGGGTCGGAAGTCCCTCGCGCACCCGCGCCTGGACACGTTCGATCACGGCGCGGCCGTGTTCCTCGGTGAAGTCCTCGCCCCGCCAGTTGGGTTTGCGGCGGGTCACCCACCGGGTCCGT
Organism: Nitriliruptoraceae bacterium; assembly: GCA_035267125.1. Lineage (GTDB taxonomy): Bacteria > Actinomycetota > Nitriliruptoria > Nitriliruptorales > Nitriliruptoraceae > Salsipaludibacter. The sequence continues at coordinate 4,705 of DATFMD010000251.1, forward strand.
GCCACCTCGGCCAGTTCCACCACGTGCCCAGCCCCCGAGATGCCGCCACCGACCACGAGCACGCGCGCATCTGCGAACGGCTCCGGACCCGGGTAGTCGTGGGTGTGCAGTTGGCGCCCGCCGAACATCCGTTGTCCCGGCACGGCCGGCCAGTGCGGACGGCGCCACGTACCGGTGGCGTTGACGATCGCCCGCGTGCGCCACGTCCCGATGGATGCGGTCACCTCCAGGCGGTCGTCGTCCGGGTCGGCCACGTCGGTGACCCGCTCGACCTCGACGGGACGCAGCACCTCGATGCCCTGGCGCGCCTCGTAGTCGGCGAACCACGCCGGCACCGCGACGTTGGCCGGCTCATCGGCCCGAGCCTGACCGCGTTGCTGATCGGGCAGGGCGAAGATGCCGTTGAGTCGCGACACCGTGAGCGTTGGCCAGCGGTGACGCCACGCGCCGCCCGGCCCCTGTTCGGCGTCGACCACCCGCAGACGCGCGCCGTCGATGCCACGGCGGCGCAGGTGGTGCGCGGCCGACAGGCCAGCCTGGCCCGCACCGATGACGGTGACGTCGACGTCGTGCATGCGGGATCCGATGGGCGGCGGGGCAACAGCTCGTGGGGGCAATGGATGGGGCAACGCATCGGGGGAGCGCCGGACGGAGGGAGCACCCCTGGTCGGTGTCCCAATGCCACTGGGGATCCAGACGTTCCCTGCGGTCTCGGAAACGTCCCGTCTGGGTCCTCGGCACGTTCGTCGAGAGCCTTGACATGGGGCAGGGGGAGTGGTCGCATCGAGTGTCCGTTCCGTCGCTGACCAAGGATCACTCCATGCCTGGTGCCCCGCCTCGTCGACTTGGCGTCATCATCGCGATCGGGCTCCTGCTGGGCACGGCGGTGGCAGCCACGGCTGCACCGGGCGACCGGGGCAGGGCGCCCTATCGGGCCGAGGTCACGACCACCGCGTACGGGATGCCGCACATCCGTGCCAACGACATCGGCAGCCTGGGCTTCGGCAACGGCTGGGCGGCGGCACGGGACAACCTCTGCGTGATCGCCGAATTCGCCGTGACCACGGACGGCGAGCGCAGCCAGTTCTTCGGACCCACCCAGGACAACGTCGTCAGCGACGTCCTGCAGGGCTGGTTGCTGGCAACAGGTCGCGTCGATGGCCTGCTGGCCAGCGGGCCCGACGATCGACCACCCGGTCCCTCCGAGGACGCGCGGGCACAGGTCGAGGGGTTCGCTGCGGGCTACAACCGCCACCTGGCCGACATCGGCGGTGCCGACGGAATCACCGACCCTGCCTGCGCCGGCGCCGACTGGGTGCGACCACTGACCGCTGACGACGTCTGGCGTCGTTCGATGGCATCGTCGCTGCGTGCCAGCGCTGGCGCGTTGGCCGCCGGGATCGTCGCCGCCACTCCACCGAGCGTCGCGACCGCACCGGCGCCTTCGGCGCGAGGCACCGAACCTGGTGCGGACGCCGCCGGGACCGACGCCGCCGACGGGACCGACGACGCTGGCCTGGTCGACGATGCGTCCCTGGACACCATGCTCGACACCCTCGAAGCCGACACGGGGCCCGGCAGCAACGCCTATGGGCTCGGCAGCACTGCGACCCAATCAGGCAACGGCATCGTGTTGGGGAACCCGCACTTCCCGTGGGACGGCCCCGATCGCTTCTGGCAGTCGCACCAGACCATTCCCGGTGAACTCGACGTGCAGGGTGGGGCGCTGTTGGGCACCCCGGGGGTGCAGATCGGCTTCAACGACGACGTCGCCTGGAGTCACACGGTCTCCACGGCCCAGCGCTTCTCCCTGCGCCTGCTGCAACTGGTGCCGGGAGCGCCGACCAAGTACGTGGTCGATGGCGAGGTCCTCGAGATGGAGCCCACCACGATCGACGTGCCCGGCGGCCCCAGCGCGACGGTGTGGAACACCGTGTTCGGGCCAGTCGTGGTGATCCCCGGCCTCGGCCTTGGATGGACCACCACCAGCGCCGCCGCGCTGGACGATGCCAACGCCGACAACCTGCGCACGCTCGACCAGTGGAACGCCATGAACCGTGCGAGCAGCGTCGACGAACTCGTCGACGCGATGTCGACCCACATGGGCATCCCGTGGGTCAACACCACGGGAGCGGATCGTCACGGCAACGCGCTGTACGCGCAGTTGTCGGTCACCACCGGGGTGCCCGATGCCCTGGCGCAACAGTGCATCCCGGCGTTCCTGCAAGGCGTGTGGCAGCAGACCGGGACGGCCGTGTTGGCCGGCACGACCCACGCCTGCGACCCGATCGCCGATCCGTCGGCGCCGACCGACGGCATCCTGGGTGCGGGCCAACTGCCGGTGCTGGTCACCGACGAGTGGGTCACGCAGTCCAATGACAGCCATTGGCTGTCCAACCCCGACATGCCTCTCGAGGGCTTCGCCCGCGTCATCGGTGACCAGGGCACTGCTCGCAGCCTGCGGACGCGACTGGGCATCATGCAGGTCCAGGAGCGCCTCGACGGCAGCGACGGACTTGGCGACCCCGGATTCACCGTCGAGACCGTGCAGGAGGCCATCTTCGGCAACCGCCACCTGGGGGCAGAACTGGTCGTCGACGATCTCGTGGCGGCCTGTCGGGACGCCGGCACCGCCACTGCGGCAGACGGACGCACCGTCGACCTCGACCGGGCCTGTGACGTGCTCGACGCCTGGGACCGCCGTGTCGACCTCGAGTCGGTCGGTGCCGTCCTGTTCCGCGAATTCGGTGTCGCCGGCGGCCTGCGCTTCGCCGTCGGGTTCGATCCGGCCAACCCGGTCACCACGCCCAACACCCTGGACACCGATGATCCGGCCGTCCTGCGTGCTCTCGCCACCGCCGTGACCAGGCTCGACGGCGCCGGGATCGCGCTCGACGTCGCGCTGGGCGATGTCCAGTCCGAGGACCGCAACGGAGCGGCGATCCCGATGCATGGGGGACGCGGCAACCTGGGCGTGTTCAACGTGCTGAGTGCCTCGTTCCAGGGTGCAGCCGGCTACCCCGACGTGGATGGCAACTCGGCCAGCCTCGTCATGGCGGTCGAGATGACCGACAGTGGCCCGGTCGGGGAGATGCTGTTGACCTACTCGCAGAGCAGCGACTCGACCTCTGACCACTTCGCGGACCAGACCCGCCTCTACTCCGACGAGGAATGGGTGCCCATCCACTTCCAACGAGGCGACGTCAATCGCAACCGCGTGGAGCGCGTCAACCTCGTCGAGCCCCGCTGACGGCCCGCACCGAGGACGGCGTTTCGGGATCCCGCGGATGCGACGGACCGGCTGTCCGGCGCGGTCGCCGGGCTACTTCGCCGGCAGGGTCGCGGTGAAGTCGAGCCCGCGACGCACCCACGCGGCCAGGTCGTCGTCCGAGGCGAGTCCCGGCTCGGTCACCACCACCATGCTGGACATGGGGCGTCCGGTGAAGTCGAACTCGCGGGTGTGTGGTCGCCGGAGCGCGTCGTCGTGGCCCTCCTTGCCGACCCGCACCAGCAACTCGTCGCCCATGACGCCGACCGTCATGTGGCCGCGGACCATGACGGCCAGCCCGCCGAACATCCGCTGTTCCGTGGCCTGCACGTCCAGGGCACCCAGCACGGCCCGGATGCGATGGGCAAGATCCTCGTCGAATGCCATGTCGTCCTCGGTCGGCGCCGTCGATGTCGGGGTGGTGTGTCGCCCATCCTGCCACGGCGATCGTGGCATGGCCAGCGGTGAACCAGCGGCATCGTGGTGGACCCCGCGCCTATGGTCGACTCGACGAGGGGGACGGCCATGGCGCAACTCACGGTGATGACCTGGAACGTGCAGAACCTGTTTCCGGTGGGCTCGGGTGACGGCGGGCCGGACAGCACCGTCGCCTACGAGGCCAAGTTGGCAGCCCTGGCCGGCGTCATCGACGAGGTGGGCCCGGACGTGATCGCGCTCCAGGAGGTGGGGCCGGAGCGGGTGCTGGCCGACCTGTCGCAACGGTGTGTCATCGACTACGACAACGTGGTGACCGGGATACCCGACGGCCGTGGCATCAGGGTCGCGCTGATGAGCCCACGACGATTGTCGAACCGGTCGCACACCTCCACCTTTCCCGTGGGCGTCGCCCCGGTGCAGATCCGCGACGTCCGCTTCGACGACCCGCACACGACCGACAACGAGGCCCTGACCGACCAGACCGGCCGCGGGATCCTGTCGGCCACGTTCCGATCGGCCGGCGAGCGGGTCACGATCGTGACCGCCCACCTCAAGTCGAAGCTGATCTCCTATCCGTCGTTGGTGCCGGGTGGACCCACCAGGTTTGCGCCCATCGACGAGGGCGAGCGACTGCGGTATGCCGGCTATGCCATCAACCGGCGCACGGCCGAGGCGATGACGTGCCGAGCGGTCCTCGACCACGCGATGGCGCATGATGGCGACGAGCCCGGTGACGGACCGGGAACGGGCACCGAGGTCCCGGTGATCCTCCTGGGTGACCTGAACGACGAGCCGCGTGCCGCCAGCACCCAGATCATCCAGGGCCCGGGCGGTTCGGAGATCGACTTTCGGGGTGGCTCGGGGTTCCAGCGCAGTGATGGCGGTGATGGGTACCGCATGTGGAACCTGCACCGACTGTTGCCGGCCGACGGCATCAACGCGACCCGGGTGTATCGCGGTCGCGGCGAGTTGATCGACCATGTCTTCGCGTCCCATCGGCTCGTGAACCCCACGAACATCCCGACCGTGGAGATCGTCGCCGCCACGCCGCTGCCATCCATGGGCAACGACCCCACCGTCCCGACCTTCGCGCCATCCGACCACGCCGCCGTGGTTGCCACCTTCACCGTGTGATGGTGCGCCCGGCGCCCCAGCCACGCCCTGCACGTGCGGACGCCCGCCACTGCCCCGCGCCCATGCTGCCCCGTACCGATGCTGCCCGATACCCATGCTGCCCTGTGCCCGCTCCCGGGGGTGCTATTCCGGGTGCAGGGACTTGGTGACCACCGCCGCCAGGCGCGACGGTCCGTGGTTGGACAGCACGACGACGCCCGGGAACGTGCGCAGCCGGTCCTCCAGGGCGACGGCGGCAGCGCGGTCGGGCAGCAGGTCGTCGACGGCGTCGAGCATCGGGATCGCGCCCGCGACCTCGGCAGCATCGAGCAGGCGCAGGGCCGCGGCCGCCCGTTCGTGGGGAGCCGCCACGAGATCGCCAGGTGTCAGCCGGAACACCGGGCGTTCGTGCTCGGATTCGAGCCGGGTCACCAGGTCGGCGCGTTGAACCGGGCTGGCGCCGCGCACCTCGATGACCGTGGTCGTGTCGCTGCGGTCGGCGTCGGGCAGCACGTCGCGCAGGTTGTCGCGCAGGTTGCCCAGCCAGTCGCTGCCACCTGGCCCGTCCGTCGAACTCATTCTCCCCCCGGTTCGGTCGGCTCCGTGATCGCCTGGTCGCGTTCCCACCCCTCGACCTGCAGCACCAACTTCTGGATCGCGACCTGCGACCCTCCGTTGGCATCGAGTTCCGGCAGCGCGATGAACTCGGACACCCAGCAGCCGTACAGCATGTAGGCCATGACGACCTGGCCCGCCTCGTTGGACAACTCGAGCAGGATGTCCTTGCGGTAGTCGGCCAGTTTCACCTCGCTGCCCGCGCCAGCCCCGACCTGGTGGACTCGGTGTGCCCAGTCCTCGAAGGCGGGGTCGTGGGTGACGCCGCGTTCGAGGGTGATCGGCTCGAAGCGGCTGCGACCGGGGGAGTGGTGTTCGACGTTGCCGTCGGCGCCGGAGCGGTGGCTGATGACGTCGGTGCGGCGTCGCAGTGCGCTCACGCTGCTCACACCGGCGACCGTGCGGCCGTCCCACTTGATGCGGAACTTGAAGGTGGCGTAGGGCTGGCGTCGGTGGGTGTTCACGGGGAACTCGGGCATGGGCGCCCCTCCTGCTGATGGCGTGCAACCGACCGTAGTTGTCGGTCAGGGGCGTTCGTGGCCGGAAGCCGTCGTGATGCATGCGGCAGGGGCAACTCGGCAGGAATGGCCGACACCGGGGCGGTGGCTGGAGGGTCGGCGTCGGTATCGTTTCGGGACCGGCCGCGGCAGGCTCGTGGCATCTCGAGCGGGCGGACGATCACATGGAGCACGTGCACAGCGACGCGGACCGCGACGGCAACAGCCGTACAGGTGTCCAGGACGGCCACGACGACGATGTGGCCACCGGGAACTCCGACGATCGGGGCGGCGGCGAGGTGGCACTCGACCTGGACTTCGTGCGGGCGCAGTTCCCCGCCTTCGGTCAACCCAGCCTCGAGGGGTGGATCCACGCCCAGAACGCCGGCGGTTCCTGGGCCTGCAGCCAGGTCATCGATCGCCTGACGACGTTCTACCTCGACACGAAGGTGCAGGGTGGCGACCACTTCCCGGCCGGAGCCGCGGGGTTGGCGGCGCAG
>DATFMD010000252.1:0-2178 GCA_035267125.1 Nitriliruptoraceae bacterium
CGGTCCGTCGAACTGGTCGCCTGGCCAGTCTGACCGTCATGAGCGACGCCGATGTCAGCGATGACGCCGTCACGGCGAAGCGCTTCCTGCGCACGCAGGCGCTGTCGATCTCGGGCGATGTTCACCCCATCGACGACACCGATCGCGTCCGTGTCGTCCGGCAGGCGATGGGCACGCCACAGTTCGACCGAACCAACCTCAATGAGACGATCCATGTGGCGCCCGGCACTCCCCTGCCGGCCGGCGTGGAACGCACCCTTGCCCAGAACGCCACGTTCGCGATCGGCACCGGCACGCACGAGAGCTCGTTCGGCCTCCGATCCCCGACGCCCGGAGGAGGCGGCAACCAACAATCATCACTGGCGGTTGAGTACCACCTCGGGGCGGTCACGGGAACCGCGTTGTTGTTCGACGTGGCGGTCCGTGCCTTCACCGGCGACAAGTCCACTGTCGAGCTGGCAGTGCGTTCGCATGCAGACACCGGCGGGCACGTGGCCCAGCTGACCGACGGACCCGACCACGTGTTCGTCACGGCCATGCCACAGTCCTGGGGCGACAGCGACCTCACCTACGTCGTCGTCGAGGCCCTTCCCGGGACCAGCACGACCGGCGGTTGGGTGTTCATCGACAGCCTGACCATCACCGGACTGTCCTGACGTCCCCTCCAGACCGACTGGGCCAGACAGGCCAGAGAGGAATACCAATGCCAGGCGACGAGCGACGACGACTTCGACTGCCCCCGGCACCGGACGAATCGACACCCACCACGGGGGAACCGGTCCGAACGAACCAGCCACCCGGCAGCGCGGTCTCGCGACCACTCGAGGGGGAAATGCTCGACCTGGGCGACATCTCGATCACACCCCCGTCAGCGCAAGTCCTGTCCAATCTCGACGACCACTACAGCGGCCTGGGCCAGGCCGTGAGCAAACTCGTGCTGGCGGTGCACGAACTGACCCAGCAGGTCGCCGAGCTGCAGGCCAAAGTGGACGCCCACGACGAAGCCATCGGCACCATCGATGAGGTGCGGGCCGCCCTGATCCTGGCCGACAAGCGGTTCAAGGCGCATCAACACAAGTTCACACGGCAAAGCAAGTCCAACACCACCACTGTGACCGTCGAGAAACTGCGCACGTGGCTCGAGATGTCGGATTCGCAGCTGGATGACGTCTACTGGCGGGCGCTGCCCGTGGGCGAAAAGCCGACCAGCTCAACGCACTACACCAGCAGCCCCAAGGGCTACTTCAAACTCCCTCTGTAGGCAACCCCCGCCTTGGAGGTAGGCGCTTCAGCCATGCACGGCCACCCCGACGGGTTGGTCGGAAACGGGCCCTCGGCCAAGGAGCAGACCGTGCCAGCACAACGACACGTCCTTCCGTTGCAGCTCCCCGAAACGTCGGGTCGGCTCGCCAGCCTGGTGACCCCTCCGGACCCCGGCGGACGCCGCCTGCGCACACATCGCAGTCGATGGCAGATGGACGACGCACCTGTCACGATCGAACCCAGCACCGACGGCAACCGGCGCGCGGTGGTCGCGGAACTGCTGGATGTCGCTTCCGACGACGTCACCATGGGTTCGACCATGCGGGTCACGCCCGCGACGCCACGTACCCCGGCGCTGGCGCTGTCCGCCCACAACACGCGATCGTGGTTCTCCTTCGCAGGAGAAGCGGGCCTCATCCAGATGTGGGTCCCTGGGGACACCGTCAACGACCTTGACAAGCCCCATCTCGCAATCCGGTTCCACCGTCCGGACCTGCCGACCGGCGCACATGTCGGACTCGTCGACGTAGAACTCCGCGCCAAGCCCGTCGAACAGGGGTATCTGACCTTCCAGGTGTCATGGTTCGACGGCGACGACGTCGGCCGCTGGACCATCAACCTGCATGCCGGCCTGCACCACGTATTCATACCGGTCCCGCTGAAGCCCGACCTGACGTGGGTGCTCGTCGACCTCGATCTGCTCCCCCGCCAGGACGGCGGTACCCATGGCGAGGTGGAGATCCACAGCGTCGAGGTCACACCCGTCACGTGAGTCCGAAGCTCCAGCGCGAGCCCCTGCCCAACACTGGCATTGCGAGGACAACAGTGCCTCGGTCGGCTCGCCGACAGCCCACCACGGGATTCATGTCGTCCCGGCGATCCCGCACCATCTCGATGCTGTTGACATCGGCGCAC
>DATFMD010000253.1:0-11575 GCA_035267125.1 Nitriliruptoraceae bacterium
CGGACGAACCATCCGCACATCCCGCGGAGTTCGCACCACGAACTCCACCGCGCCCGACGGGCGCGTGCCGCCAGTGAAAGCGAGGCAACCATCATGGTCATCAAGCTGCATCACCTCAAGCCCAACGAGGGCGCCAAGAAGGACAAGAAGCGTGTCGCCCGCGGTGACCGCGGTCGCGGCGGCAAGACCGCCGGTCGTGGCACCAAGGGCACCGGCGCCCGCGGCACTGTCCCGGCCGGTTTCGAGGGCGGTCAGTTGCCGCTGCAGCGTCGTCAGCCCAAGCTGGGTGGCTTCTCCAACCCCAACCGGGTCGAGTACGCCATCATCAACGTGGCCAAGCTGGACGAGTACTTCGAGGCCGGCGACGAGGTCACGCCCGAGACGCTTCGTGCCAAGGGCCTGATCAAGGCCCGTGGTCCCGTCAAGGTGCTGGGCCACGGTGACCTGACCAAGGCGCTGACCGTTGCCGTCGACAAGGTGTCGGGCAGTGCTGCCGACAAGATCAGCGCAGCCGGCGGCACCGTCGCCTGACACTGGTCGTGATGACCCTGGCATCCCGCCACGATGCATCGTGAGGCACCAATGCTGAAGGCATTTGTCAACGCACTCAAGATCCCCGATCTTCGCAAGAAGCTCGTCTTCACCATCATGATGATCTTCATGTACCGGGTGGGATCCTGGTTGCCCGTTCCCGGCGTCGACGTCGGCCGCCTCGAGGCGGCCCAGGCGGGGGGGACCGGGGGTTTCCTCGGAATCCTCAACGTGTTCGCGGGCGGCGCGCTCCAGCAGATGGCCGTGTTCGCGCTGGGCGTCATGCCCTACATCACGGCGTCCATCATCCTGCAGTTGCTGGTCGTGGTGATCCCCAAGCTCGAACAGCTCCAGAAGGAGGGCGAGCAGGGACGCCGCAAGATCACCCAGTACACGCGCTACCTCACCGTGGGGCTGGCGCTGCTGCAGTCGACCGCCCTGGTGAGCCTGGCCCGCACCGGGGCCCTGTTCGGTTCGCAGGAATCGATCCTGATCAGTGATTCGCCGTGGCTGATCCTGTTCATGGTGTTGGTCCTGACCGCTGGCACGTCGGTGATCATGTGGCTCGGTGAGTTGATCACCCAGCGTGGGGTCGGCAACGGAATGTCGCTGCTGATCTACGCGTCGATCCTGAGCCAGTTCCCGTCACAGCTGTACCTGGTCAAGAACCAGAACCTGTCCGGGTTCCTCGATGGCTGGGGGCTGGTGCTGATCGTGCTGGGCATCGGCGTGATCGTCACCTTCGCCGTGGTGTTCATGGAGCAGGGCCAGCGTCGCATTCCGGTCCAGTACGCCCGTCGCACGGTCGGGCGCCGTTCCTACGGTGGCCAGGCCACCTACATCCCGCTGAAGGTGAACCAGTCGGGCGTGATCCCGATCATCTTCGCGGCATCGTTGCTGTCGTTGCCGACCCTGGCAGCACAGGTCACCAGTTGGCAGCCGTTGCAGGACTTCGTCGAGCGCTGGTTCGCCCCCGTCGACGGCGGCATCACGTGGGTCTACATCGCCACGTTCGCCGTGCTGACCATCTTCTTCACCTACTTCTACGCCGCGATCTCGTTCAACCCGATCGAGGTGTCCGAGAACATGCAGCGCTACGGCGGGTTCATCCCGGGCATCCGTCCGGGCCGCCAGACCGCCCAGTACCTCGACACCGTGTTGTCGCGGCTGACACTGCCCGGCTCGCTCTACCTCACCGCGGTTGCCGTGATGCCATTCATCGCGTTCGCGGTCTTCAACGTCACCCAGTTCCCGCTGGGCGGTGCCTCGCTGCTGATCATGGTCGGCGTTGCGCTCGAAACGATGAAGCAGATCGAGGGCCAGTTGATGCAGCACAACTACGAAGGCTTCATGACCTGACGGGGTGCGGATGCCCCAGCAGTCCGTCCCGACGCCCGGTTCACCGCTCGAAGCGAGGGGGCCGGGCGTCGGTCCGTGCAGGTGGCGTCTACGCTGTGTGCGTGGTCGTCGTCCGCTCCACCGGCCCCCTCGGCCGCACCTGTGTGGCCGGGCCTCGATGGCTGCACGCCGTCGCAAGAGTCGCGGCGGATCCTGATCGAAGGACTCTCTCCATGCGCCTGATACTCCTCGGCCCTCCCGGGGCCGGCAAGGGCACCCAGGCCCATGCCCTGGCCACTCGTCACGGCATCCCGCACATCTCCACCGGTGACCTGTTCCGGGCCAACCTGCGTGAAGAGACCCCGCTTGGCCTCGAGGCGCGCAGCTACATGGATGCGGGCGACCTGGTCCCCGACGAGTTGGTGCTGAGGATGGTCGCCGATCGACTGGACCAGGGTGACACCGACGACGGGTTCCTGTTCGACGGGTTTCCGCGCACGATCGACCAGGCGGAGGCGCTCGAGGCCCTGCTGGCCGACGTCGACACCCCGCTGGACGCGGTCGTGGTGTTCGAGGTGGACGAGGACGAACTCGTGGGTCGCCTCACCGGTCGCCGTTCCTGTCCCGACGGCCACATCTACCACGTGACCGGCAATCCACCGGCTACCCCGGGGGTGTGCGACGTCGATGGCAAGGACCTGTTCCAGCGTGACGACGACTCCGAAGACGTCGTGCGCAATCGGCTCGACGTGTACGCGGAGCAGACCGAACCCCTGATCGCGTTCTATCGCGAACGCGACCTGGTGGTCACCATCGACGCCATGGGCGAGGTCGACGACGTCACCGCGCGCATGATGGCGGCCCTGGAATCGTGACACTGTTGGCTGTCGAACTGGTTGGTTGCTTGGTGAAGGTGTTGGCATGATCGTCAAGAAATCGAAACGCGAGATCGAGAAGATGGCGGTCGCCGGTGCGCTCGTCGCCAAGGCCCACGAAGAGGTTCGTGACGCCGTGCGACCGGGTGTGTCGACGCTCGAACTCGATCGGATCGCCGAGAAGGTCATCACCGGGGACGGCGGCATCCCGTCGTTCAAGGGCTACGGCGGCCGGGTGGGGTCCTTCCCGCCGTTTCCCGGCACGCTGTGCACCTCGGTCAACGACCAGATCGTGCACGGCATCCCGTCAGCCGACGTCGTCCTGCGCGAAGGTGACCTGGTCAAGCTGGACTGCGGTGCGATCGTCGACGGCTTCCATGGCGACTCGGCAGCCACCTGGATCGTCGGTGGACCGGATGCCGTGGCCCCCGAGGTGGCGCAACTGGTCGCCGAGACGAAGCGCGGACTGTGGGCGGGCATCCACGCCTTCGAGGCCGGCAATCGGCTCGGAGACATCGGTGCGGCGATCGAGGCAGTGGCCAACGGGCACGGGTACGGGATCGTGCGCGAGTACGTCGGCCACGGCATCGGCCGGTCGCTGCACGAAGATCCGTCCGTGCCCAACTACGGGACTGCCGGTCGCGGCAATCGCCTGTCCAAGGGTTGGGTGCTGGCCATCGAGCCCATGTTCAACCTCGGCAGTGACGAGACCAAGACCCTGGATGACCACTGGACCGTGGTCACCGCCGACGGCGCACTGTCCTCCCACTGGGAACACACCATCGCACTGACCGCGGACGGTCCCCGGGTCCTCACGGCCCGTTCCGACGAGCCGGAGTGGCCACTCGACGCCTGACCGAGGAGACACGGGACCGCGTCCGCGAGTGTGCGTGCGGTGCCCGGTCGTTCAGGTCGACGACATGGCGGCGCACTCGTCGTGGCCACAGTCGCACGTGGCGGTGGATTCCGGCGAATCGGCCTGCTGTGCACAATGGTCGCTGCAGTGGTCCTGGCCCTGTTCGACGGTGCACGTGCAGTGGTCGTGGTTGCAGGTCATTGGTCGCTCCCGGTCGGCGCTCACCAGGATCATTCCCCCTCGCCGTGACGCGCAAACGTTGCTGCGCGCTCCACCCTGGCCCCGCTCCGACCCCCCCGTCCCCCCCGCGAATGACAGCGCTCCAGTTTCGGGGGTCGCGGACAGGGGTGCGAACCGTCAATTCGCGCCTGCTGCCGTCAGGCTGCCAGTTCGTCCCGGAGGCGTTCCAGTGAGGTGCACAGGTTCCTGGCATAGGCATCCGGGAACCCGAACGCGAGGCCGTAGACGCCGCGCGCAAGCGACGGCACGTGGCCGATGTCGAAGGACTCGGTCACCCGCGTGCCTCCCTCCGTTGCTTCGAGCTCGTAGCGCCACCGGTGGCCAGCGAAGTGGCGCCACGCGATCCGACGGTCGGGCTCGAATTCGACCACGGTGTTGGTGATCTGGTAGGGCAGGATCCACTTCATCTGCATGCCGAAGGTGTCACCCTTGGCGGTCAACGTCTCCGCGCCGACTGGGCTGACCACGTGGCCCGATCCGTCGGTGTCGACGTGGTTGTTCGTGTCGCACAGCCATGCGAAGACCTCGGACGGGCGCTCGCCGGGGATGTCGATGGTGACGCTGACCTGCGTCGATGTGGTGGCGGTGACGTCGGCAGACATGCATGCTCCGGGAAAGGGGGTGGGACGGTTGGACACCGGTGTCGACCACACGGTATGTCGGCGGCAACCGCGTCACGAGCTGGACACTGCCCGTTCGGGCTCGAAAGCGCAGGTGCTCGTGGGGCAGCCGGCGGCAGGCAACGGGCTACTGTGCCCCGCGACGACGATCCAGGGTGCTGAAGACAATGACCGATCTGTCCCAGGCCGTGGCGCTGCGACGGGCCCGCTCCGGCCTGCAGCGGGCGCGTCTCGCCTGCATGTCCGAGTCTCGGCGGGCAGCCATCACCGAGGCGCTGGCCACGCTGCCGGAGACGGCCGACCTGGACCTTCGACACGGACTGGCCTTGGTGCAGAAGCGGACCGGGCTGCCCGTCACGGGCCATCCGGATCGTGCCACGCTTCGTGCCGTCAATCGTCGGTCGCTGGAGGTGGCCGCCGAGACCGCGGCACGCGAAGCCGCGGCCGCAGCGCTGTCGGAGCAGGTCGTCCATCAGCGCTCCGAGCCCGAGGTGGCGGCCCTGGTTCGGCAGGTCCGGGGGCTCTTGCGCATCGTGGGTGCCGATGCGCCCCTGCCGCCGCCACCGCCCAATGGTCGCCGTGTCATCACCTGGATCAGTTGCGCCGGGACGCTTCACGACGGCTGGGCGCGTGTCGCCTTCGATGGCACCGGCGAGTACGTGCTCGGCCGCCTGGCCGACATGGGCCTCGAAGGCTACGAACCCGAGACCGTTGCGACCGTGCTTGCGGCATTGGAGTTGAACGACGGGGGCTTCCACGACGTCGGAGCCAACATCGGGGTCTTCGCGCTGGTCGTCAAGTCGCTGGTGCCCGACGTCCAGGTCACTGCCTTCGAGCCCGGCGCTGCCCTGGCCGGGACCTGCAGGACGATTGCCGAGCTCAACGGCCTGGACGTGGTCGTGGAGCAGGTGGCGCTGGCCGATGACGACGGCAGCGCCGAGTTCTTCATGTCGCCCACAGACACCTCGAACTCCCTGCGTGCGGGATTCCGCCGGGCCGTGGCGAGCGAGACCGTCGAGGTGGCGCGGCTGGACACGTGGCTCGCGGGCAATCCGGGTCGAGAGCCGGCCGTGCTCAAGATCGACACGGAGAGCACCGAGCCCGACGTGCTGGCCGGCGGCAGCGACTTCCTGGCCCGGGCCCGCCCGTGGCTGGTCGTGGAGGTACTCAAGGGTCGCACGGAGACACGTCTGGAAGAGTGGTGCGACGAGATGCGATACCACCGCCACCACATCACCGCGCATGGACCGGTGGCTCGCGAAGAGATCATTGGCGACGAAACCTACGAGCACCTCAACTGGCTGTTGACCCCCATGGCGCTTCCCGACGACTTCGCTCGTGCGTTCGACCGATGGCACCAGAGCCTCACGGGTTCGGTGACAGTCGAAGTGCCACCGAAGTCCTGACCTGCCGGTGACGCCCCCCGGCCGCGGCGGGTCGTGGGCCAGCCTTCGGTTGGACACCCGCTGGGCACGGGGGTACGGTGGCCTCAGCTCCCGCAGGTGCGGGGGTTTCGTCGCGTCCTCGATCCCACTGCTGTGGTCCATCGTTGCCTGCGACGGAAGCACACGCCGCCACGGCAACGATGGAGGAACTGTGGCCAAGGAAGAGGCCATCCAGGTCGAGGGCACCGTCACCGAGGCGTTGCCCAACACGACATTTCGTGTGGAGCTGGACAACGGGCACGAGGTCCTTGCCCACATCTCCGGCAAGATGCGTCAGCACTACATCCGCATCCTGCCTGCCGACAAGGTCGTGGTCGAGCTTTCGCCCTACGACCTGACCCGCGGCCGCATCACCTACCGCTACAAGTGATCGACCGGTCGCCACCCGTGCCTCCCTGCACGGCGACCGCGACAACCAAAGACTGAGGCTGCATCGCACCCAGGTGCAGCATCGGCCGGTTTCCGGCGCACCACGCTCTTGCTGGTTCCACCAGCTCATGTGGCAGCGTCGACCAGGAACCCTGGTGGCTCGGGAGGGACGCCCCACGCCACCACCACACGCCAACCGGGCGCGTGGCCAAAGCCGAAAGGAATGACGGTGAAGGTCCATCCTTCCGTCACGAAGATGTGTGACAAGTGCAAGATCATCAAGCGCAAGGGCCGTGTCATGGTCATTTGCGAAAACCCGCGCCACAAGCAGCGCCAGGGCTGAGGAGACTTCCAATGGCACGTATCGCTGGCGTTGACATTCCCCGTGAGAAGCGGGTCGAAGTGGCGCTCACCTACATCTACGGCATCGGTCGCACCCGTGCGCAACAGGCGCTGCGGGACACCGAGGTCGACCCCGACACGCGCGTTCGCGATCTCGACGACGAATCCGTCATCAAGTTGCGGCAGTACATCGAGAACGCCTACACGGTCGAGGGTGACCTTCGCCGTGAGGTCGCCGACAACATCAAGCGCAAGATCGAGATCGGGTCGTACCAGGGTGTGCGGCACCGCCTCGGTCTGCCGGTTCGCGGTCAGCGGACCCACACCAACGCGCGGACCCGCAAGGGTCCCAAGAAGTCCGTTGGTGGCATCCGCAAGCCAACCCGCAAAGCCTGATCGCGAGAGGATCCCATCATGGCGCAGCAGAAGAAGCGCGGTCGCAAGAAGGAACGCAAGAACGTCCTCCACGCGGTCGCCCATGTCAAGGCCACCTTCAACAACACCATCATCACCTTTGCCGACCAGCAGGGCAACGTCATCTGCTGGTCGACCGGCGGCAACGCCGGCTTCAAGGGCTCCCGCAAGTCGACGCCGTTCGCGGCACAGGTCGCAGCCGAGCAGGCCTGCAAGGCCGCCATCGACAACGGGGTTCGCAAGGTCGACGTGATGGCCAAGGGTCCGGGCGCCGGTCGTGAGACCGCCATCCGCACCATGGCCGCAATGGGCCTGGAGGTCCTGTCCATCAAGGACATGACCCCCGTGCCCCACAACGGTGCCCGCCCCCCCAAGAAGCGTCGGGGCTGACCCACAAAGGTTGCAACAATGGCTCGCTACACCGGTCCTGCCACCAAGAAGTCGCGTCGTCTCGGCGTCGACCTCAAGGGCAACGACAAGAACTTCGACAAGCGTCCGTTCCCCCCCGGGGACCACGGCCGCGGCCGCATCAAGGAGTCGGAGTACCTCCTCCAGCTCCGCGAGAAGCAGAAGGCTCGCTACTACTACGGCGTGCTCGAGAAGCAGTTCCGCCGCTACTACGAGGAAGCCAGCCGCCGCACCGGCCTGACCGGTGAGAACCTGCTGGTGATCCTCGAGACCCGGCTGGACAACGTCGTGTTCCGTGGCGGCTTCGCCCGGACCCGTCGTGAGGCTCGCCAACTCGTGTCGCACAAGCACGTGTCGGTCAACGGTCGCACCGTCAACATCCCGTCGTATGCCGTCAAGGTCGGCGACGTGGTCGAGATTCGTGAGCGTGCGCGCAACTCCGCGGCCGTGCTCGGTTCGCTCGAGTTGTACGGACGCTGGGAGATGCCGGGTTGGATCGAGTCCGACCCGTCGGCCCACCAGATCAAGATCCTGTCCATGCCCGAGCGCGCGATGATCGATGCGCCCGTGCAGGAACAGATGATCGTCGAGCTCTACTCGAAGTGATCCGGGTTGCACCTGGGCGGCCGCACGTCGCCCCGGTGGCCCGAACGCCGGCGTCAGCCACCTCGGCTGGTGCCAGCACGAACCCGCTTCCGCGGGGCACCGGTCGCCGCCCGGTCCACCAACGGCGCGTCCTCGGGAGCACCCGTTCGCCGAGGCCGTTGCGGCGACCCGGGTGTCGCCCAGCGGAGGAGTCCGCGACCCGAACGGGTCTGCGAGACGACAAGGCGTGCGCGCCGATGGCCCCGGGAACGAGGGCGGCACGCGGCGACAAGGATGGTGTCGCCGAACCACACACGAATGGAATCCCCGACAATGTCTGACTTTGGCTTCTACGAGGAGGACGGCGCGATCAGCCTGGCCATGGGCCAGGGCGGTTCGCCGTTCATCGCCTACCGCCCCCGACTGACCGAGGAGGTCGTCGACGAGGGCACGCGCTCGCGCTTCACCATCGAGCCGCTCGAGCCCGGCTTCGGCTACACGCTGGGCAACTCCCTGCGTCGCACGCTGCTGAGCTCGATCCCCGGCGCCGCGGTCACACGGCTGCGCTTCACCTCTGCCGAGGCGGCGGGTCCCGAGGGCGGCTCCGTGCTCCACGAGTACGCCGCCATCGAGGGTGTCAAGGAGGATGTCATCGACATCATCCTCAACATCAAGGACCTGGTCGTGCGCTCCGACTCCGACGAGCCCGTCGAGATCTTCCTGGGTGGTGACGGCCCCGGTGTGCTGACGGCGGAGAACATCTTCGCGCCCAGCCAGGTCGAGGTCGTCAACGAGGACCTCCACATCGCCACGCTCAACCCCCAGGGCCACCTGGAGATGTACCTCACCGTCGAGCGCGGTCGTGGCTACACCACCGCTGACGAGAACAAGCGTGACAACGACCCGATCGGTGTCATCCCCGTCGACTCGATCTTCTCGCCCATCCGCCGCGTGGCCTACAAGGTCGAGGCGACCCGAGTCGAGCAGATCACCAACTACGACCGACTGGTCGTCAACGTCGAGACCGACGGTTCCGTGACGCCGGCCCAGGCGTTGTCGTCGGCGGGTGAGACCCTCACCTCGCTGTTCGACCAGTTCCGCGCCTTCGAGGAGGGTGGCCCCGGCGGAATCGTCGTGTCGCCCGAGGAACTGCTCGAGTCGCCGTTCGACGAGATCGACTCGACCCCCATCGAGGACCTCGACCTGTCGGTGCGCTCCTACAACTGCCTCAAGCGCGAGGGCATCGCGACCGTTGGCGAGCTGCGCGTCCTCACCGAGGACCAGCTGCTCGAGATCCGCAACTTCGGCGCCAAGAGCGTCGAGGAGGTCGTCGAGAAGCTCGACGAGCTCAACGTCGCACTCGCCGAGTAGTCGCGCGCCCGACGATGACACACCGCTGCGTACCACACGACTGACGGGCGCATTGGAGTTGCTCGCAGGCTCGCAACTCCACAGGTTCTCCACAAAAACTGACGAACTGAAACGAAAAGGAAGACCGATGCCGACCCCCAAGCGCGGGACCCGACTTGCAGGTGGCCCCTCGCAGCAGAAGGCCATGCTGCGCAACCAGGCCAGCGACCTGTTCCGCCACGGCCGCATCCGGACGACGCAGGCGCGCGCCAAGATGCTGCGGCCCTACGCCGAGAAGCTCATCACCAAGGCGCGCAGTGGCGACCTGCACAAGCGTCGCCAGGTGCTGTCCGAGCTGCACGACCGTGACGTCGTGGCCCACCTGTTCGAGGAGGTCGCTCCGCGCTTCGTCGATCGTGACGGTGGCTACACGCGCATCATCAAGCTGGGACCCCGTCCCGGTGACAATGCGCCGATGGCACTGATCGAGCTCGTCGACATGGGCGACGACACTGGTGACCAGGCCATCGAGCAGTCCAAGGCCAAGCGGTCGCGGGGCCTGTTCGGTCGTCGTCGCAAGAACGTCGCCGCCGTCGGGACCGACTCCGACGAAGAGTGACCGCCTGTTCTCGCAGGCTCGGGCAGGTGTGCAGAACTCGCTCCGCTCGCTCTGCAGGGCGGCAGGTACACCGACACCGAGACGCGTGATGAGGTGACGAGGCCAAGTGGTGCGGGTGCGGATCGACCTGGCATATGACGGATCCGGGTTCCACGGATACGCCCGCCAACCCGATGTGCCCACCGTGCAGGGCACCCTCGAGGGTGCCCTGACGCGTGTCTGCGGACTTGTTCGTGGGCGTGCCGACGTGGACGGCGTGCCGGTGCGCGACGACCGCATCGACTCGACCTGCGCGGGTCGTACCGACGCCGGCGTCCATGCGCTCGCCCAGGTCGTGCACGTCGACATCGACGCCGAGTGGTCGTCGGCTGCGGCCACCCTGGTTGCCCAGGCCATGCGCGAACCCGAGATCGTGCGACGGCGACTCGACGACATCGTGGGACCAACGATCACGCTGTGGTCGGTCCGGGTCGTCGACGCGACGTTCGATGCCCGCTTCTCGGCGGTGGAACGGCGGTATCGGTACGTGCTCACGGATGCCGACAGGACCGATCCTCGTCACCGCGTGCCGAGGTGGGACGTCGGGATGCCGCTGGACGTCACTGCAATGGATGCGGCGGCCCAGGCTGTGCTGGGAGAGCACGACTTCACGTCGCTGTGTCGACGTGCTCCCGGGCGTCATTCCCGGCGTCGCATCGACGAGATCGCCGTGGTGCGTCATGACGTGGCCGGTCCGGCACCGCAGCTGCCGCCCGACGAGATCCACGTCACGCTTCGCGGCAAGGCCTTCTGCCATCAGCAGGTGCGCTCGATCACGGGCTGCCTGGTCGAGATCGGCCTGGGCGAGCGACCGGTCGAGTGGATGGGCGAGGTCCTGGCCGCGCGCGATCGCAGCGTCGCTGCTCGGGTCGCCCCGGCCCGAGGGCTGACCCTGGAGGCAGTCGTCTACCCGGATCCCTGGAGCAACGCCCCATCGGGTCCGGGTGTCCCAGGACAGCAGGAGGGATCGTCGGGAAGCGGCGTACCCTCCATGCCATGAGCCTCGCTGACCTGACGACCCTGCGCGTTGGTGGTCCCGCCCGCAGGGTGGTCGACACCGACGACGTCGACGACTTCCTCCAGGTCATCCGGTCAGTCGATGCCGCCCGCGACCCCCTGTTGGTCCTGGGCGGCGGCTCCAACGTGCTCGTTGCCGACCACGGGTTCGACGGGGTCGTGGTGCGCGACCGACGACGCGACATCTCCGTCGAGGAACGCGGTGACCAGGTCATGGTGACCGCGGCTGGCGGGGTCGTGTGGGACGACCTGGTCGCCGTTGCCGTCGACAACGGTTGGGCGGGCGTGTCGTCGCTGTCCGGGATCCCGGGATCGGTCGGGGCCACACCGGTGCAGAACGTCGGTGCCTATGGCCAAGAGATCTCCGACGTGCTGGTGTCGCTGACCGCCTGGGATCGTCGGGAACAGCGCCTGCGCCGGCTCGATCCCGACGACCTCGGCTTCGGGTAGCGCACCTCGATCCTCAAGCGCTCCCTGTTGGGCGTGACGCCGCGCTGGGTGGTGGTCGACGTCACCCTGTCCCTGGA
>DATFMD010000254.1:0-6928 GCA_035267125.1 Nitriliruptoraceae bacterium
GTCCAGGTCGCGCCACCGGCGATCGTCGATGCGCCCGACGCTCAGGCGCAGCACGGCGCCGCGATCGGCCAGGTGCGGCCACTTGCGAGCCAGCCACGTGCCGGCCTTCACCAGCCGACCTTCGCGCCGCGGCACCAGCACACCACTGGCGTCGGGCAGATCGTCTGCCGTGGCGTCACCGAACGCGAGGCTGATCACCCCGACCGACGCATGGCGGATGCCGCCGGCGATGGCGGCCGTGGCCGGGGCCTGGTCACGCAGCAACGCGGCCACGACGTGGGCCGGCACTGCCAGCACGATCGCGCGGGCCGTCATCGCGCCCTGTGGGGTTGTCAGCACCCAGCGATCCGGCCCGCCCGTGATGGAGGTCACGGGACGTCCAGTCTGCACGACCGCTCCCGACTCGCCGGACTCGCGGCTCGTGCCACGTCCCGGATCGGCACGGTGGTCACTGCGACCGTCCGCGCGCACGGCGACGGCATGCGACTCGACGGCGTCGACGAGCGCCGATGCCAGGGAGGCCATGGACGTGGTGGGGGTCGCGAAGACGGGGCCGGTGCTCCGGCGCGCCGCCATGACGCGCTGCAGCCCGTGGGCCAGCGACCGGCCGTGCCGGTCAGCCTCGGCGATCAGTGGGGCCGTTGCCTCGACCGACAACTGGTCTGGCCGCCCGGCATAGATCCCACCCAGCATCGGCTCCACGAGACGGTCGACCACCTCCTGGCCGTAGCGAGGGGTCACGACTTCGGCCACCGATCGATCGCCACTCGTGCGCGCTCCGCGTGGCCACACGCCCTCCAACGACACGCGGGCCAGGCCGCGCGGGCTCAGGATCCGTGACCGGGCCAGGGCAACGAGGTCGGTGGGCACGCCCAGCATCGTGCCGGCAGGCAGTCGACGCAGGACGCCGTCGGCGACGACCTGTACCGAACCCGTCGCAGGATGTGACAGATCGAGACCGAGCCCAGTGGCCAATTCCACGCCAGCACGGTGGCGTGCCAGCATCGCATCGGCCCCGACGTCCAACGGGGCGCCCGCGACATCGCGTGCCCACAACTTGCCCCCGACTCGGTCGCTGGCTTCCAACACGCGCACGGTGCACCCGGCCAGGACCAGGTCATGGGCGGCCGCGAGGCCGGCCACACCCGCCCCCACCACGACCACGTCCGTCTGTGCCGCGGTGGCCGGCGATCGGTCCCCGGGTGACGGCTGTGGTGAGGCAGGATCGGTCACCGCCGTGTCCGCTCGTGGACGTGGGCGACCAGGTCAGCCAGGACGCCGGGATCGGTTGCCGGCAGCACCCCATGGCCGAGGTTGAAGACGTGGTCGGTGCGGTCCCCGACCCGGGCGAGCACGTCGTCGGCACCGGAACGGGCCACCTCCACGCCTGCCAGCACCGCGGTCGGGTCGAGGTTGCCCTGGGTTGCCACGCTCGCGGGAACCCGTGTCCGGGCGTCGTCGAGCGGCACGCGCCAGTCGACGCCGATGACCTCGACCTCGGTCGCCATCAGTCCGAGCAGTTCGCCGGTCGCGACCCCGAAGTGGGTTCGCGGCACGCCCAGGTCCCCGACCCGGGCCAACACGTGCTGGGACCACGGCTGCACGTACTCCGCATAGTCGGACGGCGTCAGCGCGCCGGCCCACGAATCGAACAGCTGGACGGCACGGGCACCGGCCTTGACCTGGGCAACGAGATGGGTCGCCACCAGGTCCGACAACCGCGCCATCAGCAGGTCCCACGTCGCACGGTCGGTCCGCATCAGGGCCTTCGTGTGGGCGTAGTTGCGCGACGGTCTGCCCTCGATCAAGTAGGACGCGAGGGTGAACGGGGCCCCGGCGAACCCGATCAGCGGCACGTCGCCCAGCTCAGCGGCCAGGATCGCCACCGACTCGAGCACCCAGGGGACGTCCGCGTCCGGGTCCAGGGGGCGCAGTCGGTCCACGTCGGCACGGGTCCGGAACGCACCGTCGGTCACCGGACCGGTGCCCTTGACGATCTCGATCGGCAACCCGATGCCCTGCAACGGCGTGACGATGTCGGAGAAGAGGATCGCGGCGTCGACCCCGTAGCGACGCACGGGCTGCAACGTGACCTCGGCGGTCAGGTCCGGGGTGTGCACCACATCTTCGAAGTCGTGGTCCTCGCGGATGGCGCGGTACTCCGCCAGCGCTCGTCCGGCCTGGCGCATGAACCACACCGGCATGTGGGCCGGCGTCGCGCCGGAGACGGCGTCGAGGTAGGGCGAGCGAGTGGTCACGGCGACCTCGGTTCACGGGGCATGAGGACCGCCATGGTATGTCCGGCGGGAAGGTCCCAGCGACGTGCCCAGCCCTGTTCTCGAGCCCCAGTCTCGTCCTCGACGCCCGGTTCAGTCGCCGACGGCTCCGTCGATGGTCTCGCGCAGCAGGTCGGCGTGACCGGCGTGTCGCGCGGTCTCCTCGATCATGTGCACGAGCAGCCACCGCAGGTTGATCACCTCGGCCCGGGGATGGACGGCCAACTTCGCGTCGAGCGACTCGTGGGCGGCAACGATTTCCCGACTGCGGTCGCACTCGGCGACGTAGTCGGCGACCAGTGCAACGGGGTCATCGTCCACGGCAGTGTCGAACTCCCAGTCCGGGGTCGCCTGCCAGTCGACGCCGGCCCAGGGTTCGAGCAGGCCGTCGCCGGCCAGGCGGTCCCGAAACCACGACTGCTCGACGAGCGTCAGGTGCTTGACGATGCCCGCCAGGGTCAACCGCGACGCACCGACGGTGCGGGCCAGGTCCGCCTGCGACAGCCCCGAAGCCTTCCGAACCACGACGGCGCGCTGGTAGTCCAGCATCTCGGTCAGAGTGGTGCGCTCGTCGCCGTTCCTCACGGTCGTGGGCAGGTCGATCATGGCGACTCCTCCAGTGATGGTGGACGAGGAGAGCTGGACGTACGCCGGATTCTGTTCCCGTCCCGTTGCCGGTCCGGGGGCGACCATCTTTCTGGGACGCCGGTTGCCCGACGCCTCACGCGGCCCACCCGGAGGTGATGTCGACGGGCCGCCGGCACCTCCTGCTTGGCCTTGCTCCCGATGGGGCATGCCCAGCCGCGACGGTCACCCGCCGCGCTGGTGGTCTCTTACACCACCGTTTCACCCTTGCTGGCCGATCCCCGGAGGGACCGATCAGCGGTCTGCTCTCTGTTGCGCTTGCCACGCATCGCTGCGTCTGGGAGTTACCCAGCATCGTGCCCTGTGGAGTCCGGACGTTCCTCGACGCATGCGCCGCGGCCGCCTCACCAACTCTCCTCGAACGACCCAGTGTAGGTGGGCCGGCCGACCACGTCGTCGATCGGTGAGGACCGGGAACCCGCCCGTCTGGTTCACCCGTTCGTCACGTCCCGGTCCGGCTCGTCCCATCCCGGGACGAGTACCGTGTCCATCACCGACACCCCCACTCGACGCTGCTTGGAGACCGACCGATGACCGACCTTGACCGCCCGCTCGTGGTGGTGGCGAATCGCTTGCCCGTGTCGCGGACACCCGATGGCTGGCGGGCCTCGGCCGGCGGCCTGGTGACTGCGCTGCGACCCGTCGTCGAACAGGTGGACGGGCACTGGGTCGGCTGGGACGGCAGCGATGCCGACGTCCCGGACCGGGTGGATGGCTTCGACGCCCAACTGCACCCGGTGTCGATGACCGAGGACGAGGTCGACGACCACTACTACGGCTTCTCGAATCGCACCCTGTGGCCACTGCTGCACGACCTGCTGGCCGAGCCCGTGTTCGACAACGACTGGTGGCGCACCTACGAGCGGATCAATCGACGCTTCGCGGATGCCGCTGCCGAGGTCCCGGCCGACAACCCGGTCTTCTGGGTCCAGGACTACCACCTGATGTTGACCCCGGCCATGCTGCGGGAACGGCTGCCCGACGCGACGATCGGGTACTTCCTCCACATCCCGTTCCCTCCACCGGAGTTGATGGCGCGGCTGCCCTGGAACGACCAGCTCCTCGACGGCCTGCTGGGCGCAGACTCGATCGGCTTCCACACCGAGTGGTACCGCGAGAACTTCGTCCGCTCGGTCCGCCGCACGCGGCGCGACGTCACCGTGTCCGGCGACATGGTGCACCTGCCCGACGGCCGCTCGGTGCGCACGGCAGCACACCCCATCTCCATCGACGTCGACGAGTTCTCGTCGCTGGCGGTGGCCGACGAGACCGAGGCGGAACTGGCCCAGCTGCGTGAACAGTTCGCCGGTCGCAACGTGATGCTGGGTGTCGATCGCCTCGACTACACCAAGGGCATCCGCCACCGCCTCCAGGCCATCGAGCGTCTCCTGCACGACCAACCCGAACTGCGCACCAGCTTCGCCTTCATCCAGATCGCGGTGCCCTCGCGCGACGACGTCGACGAGTACCGCGAGTTGCGCAACCAGGTCGAGTACATGGCCGGCCACATCAATGGCCGCTTCACCGAACCGGGCCACGACGTCCCCATCCACTACCTGTACCGAGGGGTCCCCAAGACCCGACTGGCGGCCTACTACCGGCTGGCGGACGTCATGGCCGTGACCCCGCTCAAGGACGGCATGAACCTGGTGGCCAAGGAGTTCGTCACCGTCCAGCACGCGGCCCGCAACCAACCCGAACAGGACGCCGGCGTGCTGCTGCTCAGCGAGTTCACCGGCGCCGCGCTCGAGTTCGTCGACGATGCCGTGATGTGCAACCCGTTCGACGTGCAATCGCTGGGAGCGCGCATGGCCCAGTCCCTGACCTTCGATGCCGACGACCGGCGTTCACGAATCGACCGCATGGCGACACAGGTCGCGGAGGCCGACGTGTTCGCGTGGGTGAACGACGAGTTGTCGACGATCACCCGGGACCCGCGCAGCTCGTCGTCGTGAACGGCACCGGCGCCGGTGACGGCCAGCCCGGCGGGGCGGCAGGGTTGTCGCATCCGGACGAGGTGGTGACCGCGCTGCCCACCCTCGAGGACGCGGTCGTGCTGCTGGACTTCGACGGCACGTTGTCGGACCTGGTGGACGACCCCGGCGCTGCCGCCCCGGTTCCCGGGGCAGCAGACGCCATGGCAGCCCTTGCGGACCGGACCCGCGTGCTGGTCGTGTCGGGACGGTCCATCGACGACCTGCGCCCACGACTGCCGGCCGGCATCGACGTGACCTTCGCCGGCGGGCACGGGGCGGAACTGGCCCACGGCGACGCTCCGGTCCAGGCCATGGTGGACGACGTGGCACTGGTGACCCACCACCGCGACCAGGCGATCGCAACGTTGCGCGACCTGCTCGACGACGAACCCGGATGGGTCGTCGAGGTCAAGCCCACCGGCGTGGCCGTGCACTCACGCATGGTGGCCGATCCCACGACGCACATGGACACCGTGTTGGCCATCCTCTCGGACCACGAGGTCGGGGGCATGGAGGTCACCCATGGCCACGACGTCGTGGAACTGCGACCGGCCGGCGTGCACAAGGGTGTGGCGGTCGCGCGACTGCTCGCCGGCGAGCAGCGCACACCGGTCGCCTTCGGCGACGACGTGACCGACGAGGACATGTTCGCCGAGGTCGTCCAGCATGGCGGCATGGCCGTGGTCGTGGCCCAGTCGCCCCGACAGACCCATGCGGTGCACCGGCTGCCCGATCCGGCTGCGGTCGTGGCCACGCTCACCGCCTGGGCACGTGCGGACTGACGCCCCTACTCCACCACCATCAGGCGTTGGCAACTGGGGCAGTTCGTCAGCGGCGGGCCTTCGAGCAGGTCATTGACGTCGGCATAGGACAGGCCGATGCCACAGGCCGAGCAACGGTCGCCGTCGAGGTGGCCCACCGCATTGCCGCGGTGCCGGGCAGCCGACTGGTCGTAGCGCGCCACCAGGGCATCGGGCAGGTCGCCACGTTGGGCGTCGCGGACGACCTCGTGCTCCGCGATCTCGGCCAACAGGCCCGCCGCGGCACGGTCGCGGGCCTGCTCGACCTCGTCACGCGTGGTTGCCAGTGACGCCAGCTCGTCGTCGATGGCGGCCACCGCATCGTCGTGCTCGTCGATCTCCTCGAGCGCCTCGAGTTCCGCCAGTTCGTGCTCGTCGACCTTGGCCTGTACCGCAGCGATCTCGGCTTCCAACTTGTTGAGCTGCTTGGCGTTGGTGATGGTCCCCTCGTACATGCGTTGCTGTTCTGCGGCCAGCCGCTCGTTGAGGTGTGCCACGTCACGATCGTGGCTGCGGGCCACGGCAGCGACGGCGTCGCGTTCGAGCCCGATGTCGGCGCGCCGACGCTGGAGGTCACTGATCTGCTCGTCCACCTCGGTCAACCGACGCTGCTCGGGCAGATCGTCGAGCACCAGCTGGTTGCGTCGGATGGCCGCATCCGTGTCGGCCAGGGCGAGCAGGCCGGCGAGGTCCTCGGGCGACGGATCGGACATGTGACGCCCCTTCTGCGGGTCAGGTCGCGGTCGCTGGTGGCCCGTGGCGCTGTTTCGGCAAGGTCGGCAAGTGCCTGCCCGCTACAGCTGCAGCCACGGCTGCGTGTCGACGGTCGACGCTACCACCGGTGCCGCCAGGCCAAGTCGCCGTCGTTCCTGCTCCAGGGCGCGGATCCATGGTGCCATTGCGGCGTGCTCGACGGCGTGGTGGCCGGCATCGACGACCGCCAGCCCGTCCGCGACGGCGTCGAGCGTGACATGGTGACGCAGGTCGCCGGTCACGTAGCACTCGGCTCCCGCGGCCACGGCGTCGCCAACCATGGAATCTCCCGCCCCGCCGACGGTGGCGACGACCTCGACCAGGCGGTCGGGATCCCCGGCCGCGCGCAGGTGCGGCGACGGCAGGCCGTCGCGCAGGCGCTGCGCGACCGATGTCAGCGACGCTGGTTCCCGCAGTCGTCCGATGCGGCCGATCGAGGGCTGGGGCGACACCACGAGCGGCACCAGGTCGACGGCCA
>DATFMD010000255.1:0-3079 GCA_035267125.1 Nitriliruptoraceae bacterium
GGACTTCCCGCGTATCGGCGGCGACCTCCGCGGCCTGTTCGGGCGTGTCGAACCCCTCGCTGTAGTCGCTGTGCATCTCCCCGGCACCCTCGGGACAGTCCTCGGCGTTGAAACTCGCCGCGGCCGTGGCGGGGTCCGCCACGGGATCACCAGCCCCGCATGCAGCCACCAACAGCGCCGCGAACGGTGGAATCAATACCCACGTCCACGGTCGACATCGATGACCGGTCACGGTGCCCACCTTCGCCACTCCTGTGTACGTGTCCATTGGACGCCGTCGACATGGCCAGGGTTCCCAATCGGGCGGCGCCACCACCCTGAGACGGCTGGGCCCAGAAGGCTCACCTCAGGTTCTAGCACACGATGCCCCGACTACGGGCCGTGGAGGAAGTGTGAGCCCGGATCGCGACCCGTGGTCCGCTGTCGCTCGAACCCGGCGCACCATCGGCCTGACCGCAGCCGACAACCGGCCCCGATCGTCTCGGCCACCGCGACGCTCGCGGCAGGTGACATGACATCCAGGTCGGAAGTGCCACCGGACGTCCGCGAAGAGGCCCGTCCCTGACCTCGGTGACGTGCGGCTGGCGTTTCACCCCCGCGAACGAAGGGTCGAGGACCTACGGCAGTTTCTCCCCGACGGGCTCGACCTGGCAGACACCCACGACTTGTCCGATCTGTACGAGCCGCTTCGAACTGCCGTCCAAGACCCTGACAATTCAGGCATGTCATCATCATCGATGCGTTGACGAAGCGGTCACGGGACACTCACTACTGCCGCGGTCGGTGTGGACAATGGCGGCCGGGTTCGGGCGATGGCTCTGGGCATGTGGGGCCAGCACCCCGGATCGGGCTTGCTCACCAACCCCGGTGGGCCACGCGAACCACCGCACTGCCCGATTGGACCGTATGTATCACCAGGGACGCGACGCGCCCCTAGTGTGGAACGACCGTCTTTGGGGAAGAAGGCATCCATGTCCACGCGCTCGTCCACGCTGTCCGTCACCGGCCTCGCCGTCGCCGCCCTGCTCGGGTCGGCGCTGGTCGCCGGTCCCGCCGCCGGTCAGGAACCACCGGAACTGGACGGTGACGGCGCGCCCGCGCCGATCGTCCGCCGCGACGAGACGACAGGTGCCGTTCGTACGGTGTCCTTCGCTTCAGACACCGGCACCGGGACCGGCGGGGAGCCGGTGGACGTCGCCGACGAGTTCCTCAGCGCGGAGGCCAACCTGCTCGGAGTGGCACGCGACGACCTCGTCCTGGACACGACGGTGCCCTCGCCCGGCGGTGCGGTCCACGTCTGGTACGACCAGGTGCTGCAGGGGCTGCGCGTCCACGGCGCCAGGGTCGGCATCACCGTGGACGCCGACGGTGCCGTGGCCCATGTCGCGAGCTCGCTCGTGCCGGACCTGAAGCTGGTCGGCGCGCGCCGGCTGGACGCTGCCGACGCGATCGTGGCCACCGGCCGCGAGGTCGGCGAGCGACCCGATCGGGCCGTGGGCAGGCTTCATGCCGCTCCCGCCGCACCGGGACGCTCGGACGGGGCGGTCCGCGGACGGTCCCCGTTCGAGACCGGCTCGGTCGAGCTGGACGAGGCGACGGCCGAGCCGGTCGCGTACCCGACGCGGCGCGGGCAGGCACGGCTGGCTTGGGAGACCGGCGTGCCGGTGACCGCCGAGGGCTTCTACGACGCGGTCGTGGACGCTGGCACCGGCACCGTGCTCGAACTCGACAACCGTTGGAAGGACGACCACGGTCCCGAGGGCAACGTCTTCACCGAACAGCACCCTGACATCGGGGGCGCCGACCAGGACATCACACCGTTCCCGTCCGGCTGGATCACCGACGACACGACGGTCGGCAACAACGCCAACACCTGGCACGACCCGGACGGCGACGACAGCCCCGGATACCGGCCGGACACCGGCGACCCGGGCGACGCCGGCTACCAGCACTTCAACTACACCTACACCGACGCGATCGACACCAGTGGCGGCACCGACTGGATCACCGACCGCGACGCGGTCATCACCCAGGCCCACTACTACGTCAACATGCTGCACGACCGCTGGTACCAGTACGGCTTCGACGAGGCCTCCGGGAACTTCCAGGAGGACAACTTCGGCAACGGCGGCAGCGACGGTGACCGGGTCAACGTGCTGGTCGACTGGGACATCGAGGACGGCACCTGCTGCAACGCGACGATGAACACCCCCGACGACGGCTCCAGCCCCTGGCTGCGCCTGCGGGTCGGCCTGGAACCCGACAACCTCGACATGCACCGCGCCATGAACGGTGACACGGTGACCCACGAGTTCGGCCACGGCGTGTCCAACCGGCTGGTCGGCGGCGGCGACCTCGGTGGCGGCGTCCAGGCCGGTGGCATGGGCGAGGGCTGGAGCGACGCGATGGCCAACACCGTCTGGAACGACCCGGTGTACGGCGAGTACAACAACGGCGACACCGACGACGGCATCCGCTCGACCGGCTACGACGACAGCACCCTGACCTACAGCGACCTGTGCTCGGGTGGCTGCCAGGTCCACAGCGACGGCGAGATCTGGGCGACGGCGCTGTGGGACGTCCGCGAGGCCCTGGTGGACCGCTACGGGCTGGGCAACGGCACGTTCCGACACGAGCTGCTGATGATCGACGGGATGAAGAACACGCCGACCGACCCGACCTTCCTGGACGCCCGTGACGGCATCATCGCCAGCGGGGCCACGCTGCACGGCGGCGAGGACACCTGCCTGCTGTGGCAGGCCTTCACCGAGGCGGGCCTGGGCGTGGACGCGTCCACGTCCGGCGACCGCGAGACCGGCTTCGACGGCTTCGACGTCCCGGTGGCCTGCATCCCGACCGCCGACGCCGGCGGTCCGTACGCCGTCGACGAGGGCGCCACCATCCAGCTCGACGCGACCGGGTCCGTGCCCGGCACCCATCCGTCGGCCGGCCCGATCGTGTCCTACGAGTGGGACTTCGACGAGGACGGGGACTTCGACGACGCGACCGGCGCCACCCCGACATTCGGGCCGATCGGCGACGACGACGCCAGGTTCGTGTCCGTCCGGGTGACCTCCGA
>DATFMD010000256.1:0-2258 GCA_035267125.1 Nitriliruptoraceae bacterium
GCATACGTTCGGACATGGCCGCGCGGAGGCGGTGACAGGGATGGCAGTAGACTTGCAACTCGTCCGCCGTGACATCTGCCGGCGGATTCTGCGTCGTCCGTGCTGGCTGCGGACGAGTCTACTTCCTTCCACCACGGAGCCTTCTCGTGAACGTCGCCGTCATCGCACTTGGCAAGATCGGCTTGCCACTCGCCGTCCAGATCGCGTCGAAGGGCCATCGTGTCCACGGTGTCGACATCAACGAGCACACGGTCGCCCAGGTCAACGACGGGGTCGAGCCCTTCCCGGGCGAGGCCGAACTGGACGTGAAGCTCAAGCAGGTCATCGACGACGGCATGCTGTCGGCAACCACT
Source organism: Nitriliruptoraceae bacterium (assembly GCA_035267125.1). Taxonomy (GTDB): domain Bacteria; phylum Actinomycetota; class Nitriliruptoria; order Nitriliruptorales; family Nitriliruptoraceae; genus Salsipaludibacter. The sequence continues at coordinate 354 of DATFMD010000256.1, forward strand.
GACGGGGTCGCAGCGGTGGCGGCCAGCGAGGTCGTCATCGTCGTCGTGCCGCTGATGGTCGACGAGGCGTCCGTGCCCGACTTCGGCGCGATGGACGCCGCCACGGCCACCATCGCCGAAGGTCTGCAACCGGGCACCCTCGTCAGCTACGAGACCACGCTGCCCGTCCACACGACCCGACAGCGGTTCGGCCCCATGCTGGCCGACGCCTCAGGCCTGGCGCTGGGCGAGGACTTCTTCCTGTGCCACTCGCCGGAGCGGGTCTACTCGGGCCGCATCTTCTCGGACCTGCGTCGCTACCCGAAGCTCGTCGGTGGGACCGACCCGGCATCGACGCAGCGGTCAATCGAGTTCTACCAGGCCATCCTGGACTTTGACGAACGCGACGACCTGCCACGGCCCAACGGGGTCTGGGACCTGGGATCGGCGGAGGCGGCCGAACTCGCGAAGCTGATGGAGACCACGTACCGCGACGTCAACATCGCGCTGGCCAATGAGTTCGCCATCTTCTCGGACCGGGTGGGCGTCGACGTCTACAAGGTGATCGAGGCGGCCAACAGCCAGCCCTTCTCCCACGTCCACCAGCCCGGGATCGCCGTGGGCGGCCACTGCATCCCCGTCTACCCCCGCTTCTACCTGTCCAACCACCCCGATGCGCTCATCCCGGCCCACTCACGCGACGTCAACGAGTCGATGCCGGCCTACGCCGTGGCGCGCCTGGCCGACGAACTCGGCGACCTCACGGGCCTCAAGGTCGCGGTGTTGGGCCTTGCCTACCGCGGTGGGGTCAAGGAGACTGCCTTCTCCGGTGCCATCCCGACCATCGACGCCCTGCGGGCGCAGGGTGCCGTGCCGGTGCTCCATGATCCCCTCTACGACGACGAGGAGATCGCGTCGTTCGGTGTCGACGCCTACCACTTCGGTGACACCGTCGACGCCGCCATCGTGCAGGCCAACCATGAGGAGTATCGCAGCCTGGGCCCAGACTCGATGCCCGGCATCCGGGCGCTCGTCGACGGCCGTGCGTTCGTCGAACCCGATGCCTGGACCGACGTGCCCCGCCAGGTCCTGGGTGCACCGCGTGGCGGACTGGGTGCCGCGACCGGCGATCGCTGAACCAGGCCCGGCTCAGCCCGGCAGGCCGATCTCGTGCAGGATCGTGGTGATCTCGTCGTCGGACTGTCCCCGTGAGCGCAGTGCGTCGGCAAGCCGCGTGCCCACCAGCGGAGTGGCGCAGCGCGGGCAGAAGTTGGCCGGGGCCAGGTCCTCAGGCAGTTCCAGTCCGCACGCCGGACAGCCGTTGAGGGGCAGTCGTGCCGCCACGCCGGCGTCGTTGAGGGCGTCGACGTACCCACGGGCGTACTCCCACGGCACGTAGTCGGCGGGGTTGGGATCGAAGGCGGGCTCGTGGACGGGTGTCTCGCCGGTCTCGAGCAACAGGCGCAGGTTCTCGCGCAGCAGTTCCCACGGGTAGTAGTGCTCGATCTCGCAGTCGCGGCAGTACACGCTCACGCCCCGGTAGCCCTCGGCACGGAAGGTCTCCTCGAACGACTCGAGGTCGACGAGGTCCTGTTGCACCATGGCCGACTCGTGGTCGTCCAGGGGCATCGGTTCCCCGTGGTCGAACTCGAAGTCGTCGTCGAAGTCCTCGAAGTCGTCGGGATCCTGGGGTGGCTGGTCGGGCACCGGGCGCTCCTTGTCGACTCCCAGTGTGGCACGTCGCCGCGCTCGGTGGCGACTCGACGCCGGATCTGGGGACCCCGGCCGGGACAAGTAGGCTGGCCACCGCCGCCGACAAGCGATCCAGACCGTGACAGACATCGACCTTGGGGGTGGCCGCATGGCCATCCGGGGTGTGGACCTCGACGAGATCTCGCTGGTGCCGACCCGACGAACCCGCGACCG
>DATFMD010000257.1:0-2315 GCA_035267125.1 Nitriliruptoraceae bacterium
CGGCCAGGTCAATGCTCTGCCCACAGTCGTCGCGGATCGCGCACGCGCCCATGCCGCGCGACTCGGCACGGGCAGCGCCAGCGCCACGGGAAGTGCCAGCGGCACGGGGGGCAGCGGCCGGCCGATGTTGGGTGGGCTGCCGGTCGCCATCAAGGACCTCACCGATGTTGCCGGGGTGCGCGCCACCAGGGGATCGACGCTGTTCGCCGACCGGGTCCCGACCACGTCCGACATGGCGGTGCAGCGGATCGAGCACAACGGGGGCATCGTCGTCGCCAAGTCCAACACGCCCGAGTTCGGCAACGGCGCCAACACCGTCAACGAGGTGTTCGGGGCGACCCGCAACCCGTGGGACACCAGTCGCAGCCCCGGTGGGTCGAGTGGGGGCGCGGCGGTCGCGCTCAAGACCGGCCAGGTCTGGCTGGCCCAGGGCACCGACGTGGGTGGCTCGCTGCGCACCCCGGCGGCCTTCACCGGTGTCGTGGGGCTGCGACCCAGCCCGGGCCGCGTGGCCCGGGGCCCGGCTGCCAACCCCTTCGACGATGCCGGCGTCACCGGGCCCATGGCGCGCACGGTCGCGGACGTGGCGTTGTTCCTGGACGCGATGGTCGGGCGCGAGGACCGGGACCCGCTCAGCCTGGCTGCACCGCACCAGCGCTACGCCACGGTGGTTGCCCGGGCCGCGCCGCCCGGTCGCGTGGCCTTCACCCCCGACCTGGGCGGCTACACGACCGTCGATCCCGAGGTGGTGTCGATCTGTCGAGCTGCCGTGGACCGCCTGGCGGACCTGGGCACGGTCGTCGACGACGCCACGCCCGACATCGGCGGCCTGCACGAGGCCTATCACCTCCTGCGCGGTCGGCTCCAGGCCGACTTCGGTCGCGGGCTGGGCGAGCGGTTGGCCCAGACGAACGAGCACGTCCAGTGGAACGTGCGCTACGGCATGCACCTGACCGGAGCCGACAGTGCGCGTGGCCGCGACCTTCGTGGTCGGCTGTACGGCAGATGGCTCGACTTCCTCGACGACTGGGACCTGCTGGCGTTGCCGGCCGCCATCGTGGCCGCTCCGCCAGTCGAGGTGCTGGCACTGGACGAGTACGCCGGGATGGCGTTCGACACCTACATCGACTGGGTCAAGATCACGTTCCTGGCCACGACGGTCGCGTCGCCGGCGCTGGTGGTGCCGGTCGGGTTCACGGCGGCCGGGTTGCCCGTCGGCCTCCAGCTGGTGGGACCGCCGCAACGCGAGGACGTCGTCCTGGCCGCCGGGGCGGTGCTGGAAGCGTCCCTGGGGCTCGACCTCGACCCGATCGATCCGCGCCCGCCTGCGTGATCCGTGGGTGCCTGCACCAGCGTGGCGCCGCGGGTTCGTGCGACGGACACTGCCGGTGGGGTGATCACCTGTCAACTGGCCGTGGGCCCGGCGAACGTTCACCATGTCGGACGAGGACCGGGTCCGGCTGCCAGTAGCCTCGGCGGCGCCGGGTCCCAGCCGCATGGTGGGGTGACGCGGCCTTGTTGGTGCAGCCGCCCGCGACGTGCAGGAGTCAAGCCATGGCCACGATCGGTGTCGATCTCGGAACTGCCCAGATCCGTTCGGTGCTCATGGAACCCGATGGATCCGTGGCCGGCCGTGCCAATCTCAAGACACCGCGCAATGGCGACCGCCTGGCCATCGTCGACGTGCTGGAGGCGAGTGTGCGCGCCGCGATCGACGATGCCGGTGCGTCTGGCGGCGACATCGCCGTCGTGGGTGTCGCCACCCCGGGTGTCGTGATGGACGGAACCGTGGGCGGCGCGGCCAACATGCCGGGTTGGACCGAGCGGTTCGCACTCAAGGAGATGATCTCCCAACGACTCGGGCGCCCGGTCCACATCGTCAACGACGCCACTGCTGCCGCGGTCGCCGAGCACCGCTGGGGGGCGGCATCGGGCTGCGACAACGTCTTCTTCGCACATTCGGGCACCGGCGTGGGCTCGGGCCTGATCCTGGGTGGCGCGCCATACATGGGGGGCCACGGCGGTGCCGGAGAGTTCGGCCACATGGTCGTCGTGCGCGGTGGGGCGACCTGCCCGTGCGGCCGCCAGGGCTGCGTCGAGGCGTACGCCGGTCGACGCGCCATGGAGTTGTCGGCACGACGTGCGGTCGAGTCCGGCCGCGAAACGGTGCTGTTCGCGTTGGCGGACGAGCACGACCGCGGGCGCGTGACGTCCGGCGTGGTCAAGGCTGGTCTCGATGCCGACGACGAGTTGACCCACGAGCTGGTTCGTGACGCGATCCTGGCACTGGGCACGGGCATCGCGTCGGTCGTCAA
>DATFMD010000258.1:0-4343 GCA_035267125.1 Nitriliruptoraceae bacterium
GACGAAGCCGACCTCGCCGGCGCCATCACGACACGTGACGGCCACGTGGTCCCGGTGGGCGAAACCGTGTTGCGCCCCGACTGGCTTGGCCCCGTGGTCTGGCTGGTTCGGCTGCGCGAGTCCAGGGACGTGCGTCGCAACCTGCAGGTGCTCGCCGGGACGCCGCCGCCCACCCTCGGCGAAGTGGAAGCCATCGCCGACGGCGCGCCGCCGTCGACGGGTACGGGTCCGGGGACGTGAGCGTCGCGCAACGCTGACCCGGGTGTCGACCCGGTTCGCCCGCGAGGCCCCGACGTGTCGGTTCGCTGGGGTCACGACGGGGCCGGGCTGGCCGATCACGCGGCCGGTGTGCCGACTCAGTGCAGCGCCCGGGCCAGCACCACGGTCCGCCACACCAGCCCGACGGCGTCGGTCCGGACCTCGAATCCCTGCCTGGCCAGGAATGCCAGCATGTCGTCGGCCGGGTGGACGAAGGCACGGAACTGCGTGCCCGAGAGCCGGCAGAACCCGTTGCCGACGGTGACCGCGGCCCGTCCCGGCCACCAGTCGCGTGGAAACGTCAGGCCGATCGTTCGGGTGGCCGTGTCGGCTGCCCGGTCCAGCATCGCCCGCCAGTCGGGATAGCAGCACACCACGCGGTGCAGGGCCACCACGTCGACCGGTTCGAGTCCGTCCGACGTGACGAAGTCGCCGATGCGGCGTTCGACGCGGTCGGCCAGGTCGCGGTCGGCGAGCAACCGTGCGGCCTCGGACTCGTAGCCCGGGGACAGTTCGACGTTCACGGCGCTCGCCGCCCCATGTTCCAGCAGGTGGACGGTCAGCCCGCCGACGCCCCCACCCACCTCCAGGATCGACCCCCCGTCGACGCCGATGTCCTCGATCCCCTCGGCCAGGTCGGCTGCACTGCCGCGCAGGCCGCGTCGGCGAAAACGCTTCGCGTCGCCGGCAGCGGTGCTGCGCCCGAACATGCGGGCGTAGTCGTCGGCGCAGCGGCAGGGCTCCATGGCACGGATCCTACGATCGACACGTGGGCAGCGCCGCCCACCAGCCTCTCGCGCCCCAGTCTGCAGCCTCTGGGGCCCAGCCTCTCGCGCCCCAGTCTGCAGCCTCTGGGGTCCAGCCTCGCGGCCAGGGTGGCAAGCCAGGCGATGCCATGGGCCACCGGCCGGGCTTCGTCGACCTCGTGTCCCGCCATGGGCGCTGGACCCGCGGCGATAGGCTGGTCGATCGGGTGGGCCGTTGCCTGACCCGCTCCTTCCTCCATCTCTTCTCATCCAAGGATCGCTCACCCATGGCCGAGTACTGCTACGTGATGAAGGGGATGACAAAGCTCATCCCGGGCGGCAAGGAAGTCCTGTCCAACGTGTGGCTGTCGTTCCTGCCGGGCGCCAAGATCGGCGTGATCGGCCCCAACGGCACCGGCAAGTCGACGCTGCTGAAGATCATGGCCGGCGTCGACACCGACATCGAGGGCGAGGCCTGGGCGGCCAAGGGCTACTCGATCGGCCACCTCGCACAGGAGCCGGAGCTCGACGAGGACAAGACGGTTCGCGAGAACATCCTCGAAGGCCTGGGTGAGACCGCCACGCTGGTCGATCGCTACAACACCCTGACGGCGTCGCTGTCGGAGCCGATGGACGATGACGAGATGGCCCGCGTGCTCGACGAGATGGCAGGTGTCCAGGACAAGATCGACGCCGCCGACGCCTGGGACCTCGATCGCCACATCGAGATCGCGATGGATGCCCTTCGGGTGCCCGACGGCGATGCCGACGTGTCGGTGCTGTCGGGAGGAGAGCGACGTCGCGTGGCCCTGTGCCGCCTCCTGCTGTCCAAGCCCGACATCCTGTTGCTGGACGAGCCCACCAACCACCTCGATGCCGAGACCGTGGCATGGTTGCAGCGTCACCTGGCCGACTACGCCGGGATGGTCGTGGCCGTGACCCACGACCGCTACTTCCTGGACGAGGTGGCCGAGTGGATCCTCGAACTGGACCGTGGCAACTACTACCCGTTCCAGGGCAACTACTCGGGCTGGCTCGACCAGAAGCGTGAGCGGCTGGCCCAGGAAGAGCGCGAGGAGTCGGCTCGCCAGCGCCAGTTGGCCGAGGAGGCGGACTGGGTCAAGCAGTCCCCGCAGGGTCGCCGCACCAAGGCCAAGGCGCGCATCCAGGCCTACGAGACGCTGCTGCAGAAGGACCGTCCCAAGCAGGTCACCAAGCCGATCATCATGATCCCCGACGGCCCGCGACTGGGTGACGTGGTGGTGGACGTGGACGACGTGGCCAAGGGCTACGGCGACCGCCTGCTCTACGAGGACCTGAGCTTCAAGTTGCCGCCGGGCGGCATCGTCGGCGTCATCGGGCCCAACGGTGCCGGCAAGACGACCTTGATGAGGATGATCGTGACGGCCGCGGGCGATGCCCGTGACGGCGAGGAGACCACGCCCGACGAGGGCACTGTCCGGATCGGCGACACCGTCGAGTTGTCCTACGTCGACCAGTCGCGTGCGGACCTCGAGGCCGACAAGACCGTCTTCGAATCGATCACCGGGGGGCTGGACTGGGTCCAGATCGGTGAGACCGAGATGGCGTCGCGTGCCTACGTGGCCGCGTTCGGGTTCAAGAGCGGCGAGCAGCAGAAGCCGGTCGGCAAGTGTTCCGGTGGGGAGCGCAATCGCATCCACCTGGCCAAGTTGCTGCAGAACGAGGCCAACCTGTTGTTGCTGGACGAGCCGACCAACGACCTCGACGTCGACACGCTGCGCGGCCTCGAGGAGGCGTTGCTCGAGTACGCCGGGTGTGCCGTGATCACGTCCCACGATCGCTGGTTCCTGGACAAGGTCGCCACCCACATCCTCGCGTTCGAGGGTGACTCGGAAGCCGTGTGGTTCCCGGGCTCGTACTCCGAGTACGAGGCCGACCTGCTCAAGCGCAAGGGTGAGGACGCCGTGAACCCGACCCGCATCAAGTACAAGCCGCTGACCCGCCGCACCGGATAGCGCCGCGCGTCCTTCGCACGCATTGGAGTTGCTCGCTGCGCTCGCAACGTCCAGCGTGATCCGGAGACCATCTCTCCGTCAGGTGTGCAGTGCAGCACGCGCTGGCTCGTTCTGCCACTGAGCTTCGTCGCGGTCGACGTGTCCTCGCGCGTCCTTCGGACGCATTGGCGGTGCTGCACGTTCGGTGTTGCCACACTCAGAGGCGGAGTTCGATGGCGGACGCGTTGCGGGGGGCTGCGGTGGTGGGGTGCAACGGACCGGATGGGGCGTGGCCTACGGTGTCGCCGAACTGTTGTCACCGTGATGGGGCAACTGCGACGGGCCGATGAGGCGCAGCCACCCGTGATCGTGGCCGCGAGGACGGGGACGACACGTGAAGTGGATGCCGCCGATGTGGGTGCGCCGACTCGTGCTCGCCCCACTCGTCCTGGTCGTGGCGACCTTCACCCTGGTGACGACGCCCGCGCTGGCGTTGCTGGGTGCCTTCGGCACCCGCTACCTGCCGGGCCGACTCAAGATCCTGCGACTGTTCTGGCTGCTGTTCGTGTGGCTGTTCCGGGAGTCGTGGGGCATCCTGATGCTGTTCGGCCTGTGGGTCATCAGCGGGTTCGGGTGGAAGATCCACAGCCCCTGGTTCCGCGAGCAGCACGTCCGGTTGATCGGGTGGTACCTGTGGGGACTGGTGGGGACGTCCCAGCGAACCCTGGGCGTGCGCATCGTCACCGAACGGGCCCCGGGCGAACTGGTCGTGGAACCTCGCACCGAGTCGACGCCGATGCTCGTGCTCAGCCGGCACGCCGGCGCCGGCGACTCCTTCCTGCTGGTCCACCTGCTGGTGAACACCTTCGACCGCGTGCCCGCCGTGGTCCTCAAGGACTCACTGCAACTCGTGCCGAGCATCGACATCGCGCTGCATCGCTTCCCCAACGCCTTCATCTCGCCGAACCCGCCACCGGGTGCCGGCGTCATCGACCAGATCGGTGCACTGGCAGCCGGGTTGTCCGACGACGGGGCGCTGGTGATCTTTCCCGAAGGCGGCAACTTCACGCCCGGTCGTCGCACCCGTGCGATCCAGAAGTTGGTCGAGACCGGACTGGACCGTTTCGTCGATCGTGCCGACGAACTGGACAACCTCCTGCCCCCGCGTCCGGGCGGCGTGTTGCGCGCCCTCGACAGCAATCCCGAGGCGGACGTGGTCGTCGTCGCGCACACCGGACTGGAACGACTGTCGTCGGTGTCCGACGTGCTCCACGGGTTGCCCATGGAGCACTCGATCAGGATGGCGTGGTGGCACGTGCCACGAGACGAGATCCCGACGGATCCCGAAGCGCGCACCGACTGG
>DATFMD010000259.1:0-8494 GCA_035267125.1 Nitriliruptoraceae bacterium
GCGGCCACGCCATGGCTGTCACGCCACCGCCGATCGGACAGCCCCACGACCGCGATCCTGCGGGTGGAGGCGAGCATGTCGTCGATGACGTCGTCGGCGGATGCTGCGGTCACGAGGAGACCTTCGCTGGGTTGCACACGGTAGGAGCGCGCGATGGTGGCAGACGCGTTCGTGCCGTCCCCAACGCAAGCGGCGGCATGGTCCTTCCCGTTGCCTCCGCCCCCGCCCCGACAGGGTTGTCACGATCCGCGCTCGGAGACGTCGATCGTGATCCCGGACCCTGCGATCGGGCACCTGCCCGCTATCGTGCCACCCATCGCGTCCAAGGAGCCACGACCATGGCCCGGTCCGGCAAGCCACGCAAGCACGTCTTCGTGTGTGTCAACCAGCGAGACCCCGCCCATCCGCGGCCGTCGTGTCTCAACCGCGGCAGCGGCGACGTCTACGAGATGATGCGAGAGTTCTGCGGCGCGCACGGCCTCGAAGACGTCAAGGTGGTGGCATCGTTCTGCCTGGAACCCTGCATGGTCGGTCCGATCGCCTACGTGGCCCCCGACGACGTCTGGTACGGCGGCGTCACGATCGAGGACGTCGAACAGGTCGTCGAGCAGCACCTGCGGGACGACGAACCGGTGGAGTTCCTGCGCATCGGCGAACCCGAATTCGAGTTGTCCCCGCTCGAGGGGCGCAGCGATCTGCCGCCCGGCATGATCCCACCGATCCCGCCTTCCTGACCAGCAGTCTCCTCCTTCGTTCACGGTCACGGATCCCGTCACCCGCCGCCCTCTCGACAGCCTGAACCACCTCCATCCGACCAGGACACCGTCGTGCACCACGGCATCGAGCAACGTCAGAGTTGGGATGCCTACTTCCTCGACCTGGCCCGGACCACGGCAACCCGTGCGACCTGCCTGCGACGCAAGCACGGCGCCGTCATCGTCCGTGACCGCCGCATCGTGTCCACCGGCTACAACGGCTCGCCCTCCGGGTACGGCCACTGCAGCGAGGGCGCGTGCCCGCGCGCAATGTCGGACACGCCCCAGGGCCACGACTACTCGCAGTGCATCGCCATCCATGCCGAGGCGAACGCGCTCCTGTTCTCGGGGCCGATGGAACGCCGCAACGCCACCCTGTACTGCACGGGCGCCCCGTGCTTCGGCTGTGCCAAGCTGATCGCCAACTCGGGCATCGGTGAGGTTGTGGCCAGCGGAGGACGCTACGACGGATGGGACGACACGCGCCGGTTCCTGCTGGACTCCGGCGTGCGCGTGCGCCTGCTGGACGGTCTCGAGGACCTGCCGACCCTGGACTTCTGACACTCGACGACACCCCGTCCTCACCGCGCACGCTGCCCACGACACCACCCACCCCGACCCAGTGTGCGCACACCCGACGAAACCCCGTCCTCACCGCGCACGCTGGCGGGCGGCTCAGACCCGCACACATGATCTCGTCGAGCGGCTTCCGGGCGATGTCGGGAATGGTGGCGTGCGGAGCCTGGCGGCCGACCGTGATCACCACGTGGGGACGCTCGTCGACGATCCGGTGGAGCCCGGCCAGCCACTGTCCCGGCGTCAACCACCCAGTCGCTGGAGCAGGAAGCCCAGGACCATGAGGAACACCAGGATCCAGCCGCCGGCCTTGACGACGGCCACGACCTCCCGGCGGATGCCCCGAGGCGGATCGCGACGGACCAACCGCCGGCCACAGGAACACATGCCCGGGTCGAGCACCACCTCGTGGCCCTCGTCGCATCGCCATCGCGGCCGTTCCACCAGGTCGTAGCCACACTCGGCGCAGGATCCCGGGTCGCCGGTCCGATCTCGGCTCGTGCACCGCGGGCACTGACGCGACTGCATCCGGTCCTGGGCCACGAACCCGGTGGCCAACGCCAACAGGCCGCCGTACACGAGCGCAGCAGCCAGCAACTGCCCCGGGCTGGCCCCACCCCAGACGACGAACGGGGACAGGACCAGGGCAGCCAGCACGATCGGTGCCAGCGCCCATGCCGCGACGACACGGCGCTCCCGTCCGGTCAGCGGCCCGCGACGCATCGAGCGGGGCTCGGAATCCCCCGTCGACGGGGGGCCCGCAGCATCGCCGCCCGAGTCCCCGGGCGGGGTCGGCGTCTCGATCGGAATCCCGGCCTCCAGGTCAGCGTGGGTGGTCGGAAGTCTACGACGTCACGGTCGCGATTCGACGCCTAGCCTTGGCGGCCACGACCGCAGCGTGCACCGGTCGCCTGCCGCACGTCCTCACCCGCGGTGTGCCACGCCCGTTCGGACTCCGACCACGCGCGACCACAGCCCATCACCAGGAGCAGGCCATGGCAGTGACCACCCAGATCGACGACGGCATCGCGGTCGTCACCATGGACGACGGTGGCGCCAACGCCCTCGGCCCAGAACGCTTCGACGAGTTGCATGCGGCCTTCGACGATGCTGGTGACGACGTGACGGCATTCCTGGTCACCGGCCGACCCGGCATGACCACGGCAGGGCTGGACCTCAAGTTCATGCAGACGGCCGGCGCGGAGGCGGTTGCCGCCCTGCTGGTGCGTTTCGGCACCACGATGATGCGGATCTGGACGGAACCACGACCGACGGTCCTGGCTGCCACGGGCCACACACTGGCGGCCGGCACCATGCTGGCCATGGCCTGCGACCACACGGTTGCTGCCCGCGGCCAGTTCTGGTGGGGGCTCACCGAGACCCAGATCAACTTCACGATCCCGGAGTTCGGCATCGCGTTGGCCCGGGCGAACATGCGCGCCGACCTGCTCGACGACCTGTTGCTGCCGGGCGCCAAGGTCGGGCCTGCCCGCGCGGTCGAAGCCGGCTTCGCCGACGAACTTGCCGAGCCTGACGAGGTGCTGGACCGCGCACGTGCCCACGCCCAGTCGCTGGCAGCGTTGCCCAGCCAGGCCTATGCGGACACCAAGCGCCGCCTGCGCGGCGCCACCGCCGACCACGTTCGTGCCACGCTCGCCGCGGACATCGCCAGCATGGACCACTTCCTCGGGAACTGAGCGCCCGCCATGGCCGAGATGATCGCTGCCTCGCTCGCCCACCTCGACGAGGTGTTGGCGGCACCGGTCGCTGCCCGGGTCGACGTCGGCGAATCCACGCTGCAACGAGATGCCGCAGCCACGCTGCGACCGCTCGACGCCGCCGCCGCGATCGACCTGTTCACCGACATGGTGCGATCGCGGGTGCTGGACCATGCCGCCCGCACCCTGCGGGCCGCGGACCTCGGCCACTACACGATCTCGTCGGCCGGCCACGAGCACACCGCCGTGATCGGCGCCCACCTGCGTCGCACGGATCCCTGCTTCCTCCACTACCGCGACGGCGGCCTGGTCATGGCCAAGTCGCGCACGCACCCCGACCCCGGCCACGACGTCCTGGCCGCCATCGTGGCCAGTTTCGTGGCCGCCGCGTCGGAACCCGCTTCGGGCGGGCGCCACAAGGTCTGGGGCGACCCGGCCACGTGGATCGTGCCCCAGACCTCGACGATCGGCTCACACCCGCCCAAGGCCGTCGGTGCCGCCGCCATGCTGTCACGTGGCACCCGGTTCGGCCACGACAGCGGACTGCCGCGTGACGCCATCGTGGTCGCCACCCTGGGTGACGCGTCGAGCAACCACGCCACCACGCTGTCGGCGCTGACCGCGGCACGCTGGGCCCACCGCCACGGCAACTCGGTCCCGGTCCTCATCGTCGTCGAGGACAACGGGCGCGGCATCTCCGTGCCGACCCCCAGTGGCTGGGTGGCGGATTCGCTGTCCCACCTGCCCGGGCTGGCCTTCCACGACGCCGGCGGCTCGATCGACGACGTGTGGTCGACGGTCGGTCTCGCCGTGGACCAGGTCCGCACGCAACGCCGCCCGGTCGTGGTGCGGCTGCCAACCGTTCGCCTGGGAGGCCATGCCGGCAGCGACGCCGAGGCCGGCTACCGGCACCGCGCCGACATCATGGACGACCTGCAGCGTGACCCGTTGGCACTGGCGGCGGTCCGCCTCCAGGAACTCGGACTTGCCACGGCTGGCGAACTCCGCGACGTGGTGGCGACCACCACTGCCCGCGTCGCCACGCTGGTCGAGGCCGCCGACCGGCACGATCGCCTCACGACCGCCGCCGCCGTCATGGCGCCGCTGGCGCCCCACCACCCCGCCGACGTCGTGGCCGACGCCCTCGACAGCGTGCAGGCGGCCCGCACCGCGGGCTTCCAGGCCCCCGACGGGGCGCTGACCCTGGCCCAGGGACTCAACGCCGCGCTGGCCGAGCAGTTGGCCGGTCGCTCGGAGGTGGTGACATTCGGCGAGGACGTGGCCGTCAAGGGGGGCGTGTACGGCATCACCAAGGGACTGCAGCGCCGCTTCGGTCGTGGCCGCGTGTTCGACACCCTGCTCGACGAGACCTCGATCCTGGGCACCGCCCAGGGAGCGGGGCTGGTCGGACTGCTGCCGATCCCGGAGATCCAGTACCTGGCCTACGTCCACAACGCCCTGGACCAGGTACGCGGCGAGGCCGCGACCACGCAGTTCTTCTCCGACGGTGCGCATCGCACGCCGATGGTCGTGCGGATTGCCGGCCTGGCCTATCAACGAGGCTTCGGTGGCCACTTCCACAACGACAACGCCATCGGTGCCCTGCGCGACATCCCGGGCCTGCACATCGCAGTGCCGACCACGGCCCGTGATGCCGTGGGCATGCTGCGCGCCGCCACCGCCATGGCTTCCGTCGACGGCACCGTCGTCATCATGCTGGAGCCGATCGCGCTGTACCACGAGCGCGACCGCCTCGAGGTCGGCGACGACCGATGGACGCACGCCTGGCCCGATGACGACCATGTGGTCCTGCCCGGTGACGTCACCGTCCACCGTCCTGACGCTCGGGGTGGCGACGCTGGTGCCCCCAGCCACGACGACCCTCGGGGTGGCGACGCTGGTGCCTCCAGCCACGACGACCCTCCGGGTGACGCGGGTGCCCCCAGCCACGACGACGCTCGGGGTGGCGCCGACCGTGCCACCATCGATGACGTCGCGATCGTGACCTGGGGCAATGGCGTGCGCATGGCCATGCAGGCCGCCGCCGTGCTGCGCCGTACGGGCACGAGTGCCCGGGTCGTGCACGTCGGGTGGGTGGCGCCACTGCCGCACCGGGCGATCCGCGCGGCAGTGGCCGACTGTGGCGCCGTGCTGGTCGCCGACGAGGCGCGCGCCACCGGCGGGGGCATCGCCGATGCCGTGGTGGCCGACCTTGCGCGCAACGGCTGGGACCGGCCCATCGACAGCGTCGCCAGCATGGACTCGTTCATCCCCCTCGGCACGGCTGCCGACCTCGTCCTGCTCGACGTCGACGACATCGTTGCCGCCGCCCGCCGCCTCGCTGCCCCGGTCGGCGTCCCCACGGCCGGGGATGCACGACGTGGAGCCGGCGACGGGCTCGACCGGGGCGCACCCCGAACCTCACCGAGTCCCGACGTCTAGTGTGGCACCCGTTGCCACCCGACCTTCAATGTGTCGCTGGCAGCGTGGCCCGATGGCAGGAGGAGAACCCCGTGGGTGACGTGCATTGGCGTGAGCTGTACCACGAGGTGGTCGAAACGGGGCTGTGCACGGGGTGTGCTGCCTGCGTGATGGCATGTCCGCGTGACGTGCTGGGCTACACCGACGACTACTACCCGGTGCAGATCGGCGAAGCCAAGGACGGCACGCCGCATGCCTTCGACCAGTGCACGATCGGGGATCGTGGCTGCGACATCTGCACGCGGGCGTGCCCGCGATGGCGCAACTGGGAATCGGACCTCGACGAGGTGCTGTTCGGCCAGCCACGCGACCGCGACCAGGTCTACGGCCACACCCGGTCGATCCTGTTGACCCGGGCCACCGACAAGGGCATCCACGAGGCCGGCCAGGACGGCGGCCTGGTGTCGACCCTGCTGATCTGGGGCCTCGAGAACGAAATGATCGACGGGGCGCTGACCAGTGCGATCGTGGACAAGCGCGGGCCGTTCGACTCCGAACCGGCACTGGTCACCGACAAGGAAGGCGTGCTGGCCACGGCCGGGTCGCGCTACACCTACTCGGCCAACCCGATCGCCATGGCGCAGGCCGACGAGCAACGCCTCAAACAGATCGCGCTGGTCGGCATGTCCTGCCAGGCCTCGATCAACGGCACCGTGGAGGCCTACGGGGTCAACAAGTACAAGCGCAAGATCGCCTTGACCATCGGTCTGCTGTGCTCCAAGACCTTCACCTACGACGGACAGAAGCAGGTCCTGGCCGACCACGACATCTCCATCGACGACGTGGTCAAGGTCAACATCAAGGGCCGCTACATGGTGTGGCTGCGCAACGGGGACTACCACGAACTGCCACTCAAGCTGTTCCATCCCCACACGCGGCCCGGGTGCAAGCTTTGTCCCGACTTCGCCGCCGAACATGCCGACATCTCCACCGGCGGGATCGGCGCGGACGACAACTGGACGTTGACACTCGTGCGCACGGAACGCGGCGAGGAATGGATGCGCGGCGTCATCGACGCCGGCCTCATCGAGGCACGTCCCGGCGAGGACGACCCCGTCGCCATGAACCTGCTCACCCGACTGTCGACCGTCTCTCGCAAACGCTGGCCCAACGACGCCGTCCCGGCCGCCGCGACCGCACCAGGACTGCTGCCGCTGGCCACCTGAGTCCGGAGGGTTCCCGGCTTCGGGCGATCACCCCCACGGCATCGGGTTGGCGTGCCGCTCCCCCGGCCACGCCCGCGATCGGGCGATCAGCCCAGGATCAACGCGGCACGGCCGAGCGCCGCAGCACCGACGATGCCGGAATCGTCCTCGAGTTCGGCAACGACGAAGTCGCGGCCCTCGAAGGCCACGAACGTGTGGGGGGCGGCGGCTCGCTTGATCCGGTCGGCCAGGTCCTGCCCCAGCTTCTCCGCCACGCCTCCCCCGATGACGACTCGATCGACGTCGAGCAGGTTGAGCACCGACGCGATGCCGATCGCGACGGCCTCGATGGCGTCGTCGAACACGCGCACGGTGACGGCGTCCTCCTCCTTGAGCGCCTTGGCCCACACCGACGACGTCAGGCGATCCTTGCCCTTGTCGTCACGAATGTCGTAGATCGAGGACTCGAATCCGCCGGAGGCGACCGCGCGTTCGACGAACCGCTCCATGTTCGCTCGACCGGCATAGGCCTCGATGCAGCCGCGGCGCCCACAGCCGCACTGGGCGCCGCCGGCCCGCACGATCATGTGTCCGAACTCACCGGCGGCGCCCGTCGGCCCCGTGTAGGGGCGACCGTCGAGGATCAGGCCGCCGCCCACGCCAGTGCCCATCCACACGCCCAGGACATGGCGGGAGCCCCGCCCGGCGCCGGCCTCCCATTCGCCAAGGATCGCCACGTTGACGTCGTTGCCGACGGCGACCGGGACGCCCAGCGCCTTCGCGGCCTTCTTGCCGAAGTCGTACTCGTCGGGCCAGTTGCGCAGGTTGGGCGGCGTGGACACGACGCCGTCGTTGATGGGACCCGGCATGCCGATCCCGACAGCGTCGGCCGGCGTGTCGAATTGTTCGAGCAGGTCGGCCACCGCCTGGATGACCTCCTTCGGGCCATCGGTGGGGGTGGCGACCTTGAGCCGGTCCCCGACGGAATGGTCGTCCTCGACCAGTGCGGCGGTGATGTTGGTGCCCCCGATGTCGACGCCGGCGATGCGTGCCACGTGGCCTCCAGGTGTTGGTGATGTCTGACGACAACCAGTCAACCGTGCATCGGGCGATCGCGCGCGGCCTCGGGCAGGTGGGTCGCCTGGTGCTCCCAGCGCTGGAGCGCTCCGCTGGACCAGCAGGTCGCGCCACCAGCTTCCTCGGGCTGGTGCGCGCCGCGGGGCCGGGGCAGCCCCAGCCCGATCCTCAGCGGGGACGGCGTCGGGGCGGCGCCGGGGGCAGCAGCTTCGAGGCGATGACGGACTCAACGGCAACGTCGACGACCTCGCCCGAACGACGCTGCACACGCCAGGTGACGGCGTCGGCCGCCACCAACTCCCCGACCACGTCGGTGGGGACGCGACGCCCGTCGTCGTCGACCATGTGGCGGACCGTGACCCGCGAGCCGACATGGTCGGCGGTGACCTCGTTGCGATACACCGTCACGGCGTCGGCCCGCGACGCACGCCACCGCGCCCGGCCAAGCGCATCCTTGGGGTGGTCATGCCGGGGGGATCCAGCGGGCTGCCCGGGCAGTCGTGCCGGTCGTGGTCACCCACCACGTCGACCCCTTCTTGCGACGCTCGTGCGCGAACTCCATGCCCGGAGCGAGGTCCTGGTCGTGTTGCCAGTGCTCGCACAGCGTCTCGAGCACGTCGCGATGCGTGCACAGCACGGCCGCGTCGGGCAGTTCCTCGATCAACCCGAGCACGTCGGCGATGTCGGCGCCCTCGGCCAGGCGCTTGTCCGCGACCACGCGCAGCTCTCGTGCCGCGGCCAG
>DATFMD010000260.1:0-10315 GCA_035267125.1 Nitriliruptoraceae bacterium
GGCGGACGAGGCGGCGACGGTGGCCGGATCCAGGGTGCTGCCGAAGACCTCCTGGGCAGCGGCGAGCAGGCCGGCAGCGGTGCCGGAGCCGACCGCGATGGCGACGCCGACGACCACGACGACCTGGGCCAGGACGGGCACGACGAGGTCGCGTGGCTTGGCACCCACGGCGCGCAGCAGCACGAGGGCATCGCGCTTCTGGACCGTCAGGATCTGGAAGAAGACCGCGGTGACGATGGCGACCACCAGGTAGAGCAGGATGTACAGGATCGAGAAGGATCGCGTGATCGTGCCGGCGCCGGGCAGGTTGGCGATGGCCTCGTCACGGTCGACCGCCTCGACACCGGCCACGGCGTCGGTGATGGCCGCAGCGACGTCGACCGCGTCGGCATCCTCGTCGACCGTGACGGCCACGACGTTGACCGGCAGGGTGATCGGGGCGCCACCGGCGCGGGCGGACGTCGCCTCGGTGACGGTGGCGCGGGAGGCGTAGACAGTCGGCAGGATGTTGAACGTGGCGCCGTCGGACTGGCCGACCACGTCGACCTGGGTGCCGGCGAGGTCGAGGGTGCCGGACGGCCCCGGGGTGCCGAAACTGCCGGCGCCCAGGCCTTCGCCGTCGGCGTCGGGCAGGCGGCCCTCGGTGGCGTCGGCGGGCATCGCCGGGGTGTCGGGATCGGCCGCCACGACCGCGATGGGCTCGTCGTCGGCCTCGAACACGGTGTAGGTGACCGGGGCGGCAGCCGCGACGCCGTCGACCTCGACGACCTGCTCGGCGGCGCCGTCGGGCAGTACCGATGCCTGGGGGTTGAGGCTGGAGGTGTCGTCGTACACCCAGACCTGCGCGGCGGCGGACTCGAACGCCCCGGTCAATCCCTGGGTCAGTGACCCGGCGACGGCCTGGAAGAACAGCAGCAACAGGACCAGCAGCCCGATCGCTGCCCCCAGGAGGGCGAAGCGACCCAGCGAACGGCGGATTTCTGCAAGGGCGAGGAACATGGATCGCACCTTATCACGACACGACGTCGTGTCGCAAAACGAGCCTTCCTCCCCTATGATTCCTTCATGCCACGACTCTGGGCCGATTCCGTCGATGAACACCGCACGTTGGTGCGGCGTCGCCTGGTGGACGCATTCGTGGAGCTGCTCGACGAGGGTCCGATGGACGACGTCACGGTGTCGGCGGTGGCCGAGCGTGCCGGGCTGGCGCGATCGGCCGTCTACAACCACGTCGACCACGTGCACGACCTCGCCCTGCTGCATGCCGAGGAGGTCATCGGGCAGTGGCTGGCCCCGCTGCGGGCCGAGTCGGGCTCGGCGCTCGACCGGCTCGACCGGCTGGTGGCGACCTCGTTCGAGGTCTTCGCCAGCGACAAGTTGGGGGGCATGGACCTGACCGGGCACCTCGACGAGGAACGGTCGGCGCGCATGTTCGGGTTGCTGGCCCCGATCATGGCCCACCTGCACCAGTTGGTCGCAGACGGGGTGACGTCGGGCGAGTTCGTCGACGAGGACCCGGCCGAACTCGCCCAGTTCGTGTGGGCGACCATCGGTGGGTACCGCTCCATCCTGGGGTCTGGTCGCACGGACCCGGCAGAGGCGGCCGCCATGACGTCGCGCATGCTGCACCGGGCGCTGGTGGGTCCCTGATCGGATGCTGATCGAGCACCTGAGACCTGGTCGACAGCGCCCGAACCGCCGGGGTGTGGGGGCGGATCGTGTTCGTGCGGCGACTGGTCAGGTGGTCTCGACCAGCCCTGCCCAGGCCACGTCCCGAATGGTCGCGACGACGGTGTCGCCCGGTGCGGGCATCAGGTGCACCGGTCCGGTGGCGGTGAGGTCGAGGTCGACGTCGTCCAGGGCCACCGTGACGCGGGCATGGTCGCCGGCGAAGCGACGACTTGTGACGGCCCCCGGTGCCGACACCGACGGGGTGTCCGCAGTGCCGGGATCGAGGTGGGAGCTGCGTGGTGTCGGTGCGGGGCCGTCGGCCGGCGAAGCGGGGGCATCGACGACGTGGAGGTGGACCCGACCGGCATCGACGCCGACGGCACCGATGTGGGATGGGAACGCGGCAATGACGCGATCGGGCACGAGCGCGCGAGTGGCCGCATCGGTGAGCGGCAGGATGTTCGGCCACCCCAGGAAGGCCGCCACGAACATCGAGCCGGGGTCGGCCCACAGGCCGGTCGGCGTGTCGACGGCGGCGATGTGGCCACGGTCCATCACCACGACGCGGTCCGCCAACGCCATCGCCTCGTCCTGGTCGTGGGTCACGTGCACGACCGCGGCGTCGACGGCCGCGAAGACGTCCGGCAACTCCACCAGCAGTCGGTCGCGCAGGCGTCGGTCCAGCGACGACAGCGGCTCGTCCAGCAGCAGCAGGCGAGGCTGCGGTGCGATCGCCCGTGCCAGCGCCACCCGCTGGGCCTGGCCTCCCGACAAGGCGTCGATGCGGCGGCCGCCGAGTCCGGCCAGCCCCACCAGGTCGAGCACCTCGGCCGCGCGGGCACGCCTTGCGTCCACCTCCATGCCCTGCATGCGCAGCCCGAAGTCGACGTTGCCCGCCACGTCCATGTGGGGGAACAGGGCACCCGACTGGAACATCAGGCCGAGGTCGCGCTGGTCGGGGCGCCGGCCGCCCACGTCGGTGCCGTCGATGCGGACCGCGCCGCCGTGGGGGACCAGGCCGGCGATCGCGTTGAGCAGGGAGGACTTCCCACACCCCGACGGCCCCAGCAGCGCCACGACTTCCCCGGCCGCCACCTCCAGGTCCACACCGTCCACGGCCACGAGGTCGCCGTAGCGCACCGAGACGTCGTCGACGTCCAGTCGCGGGGGCGCGGGCTCGGATGCGCGCGCCATCAGAATGCTCCCAGGTCGGCGACGCGAATGCGGTCCACGGCGGCGATCGCGATGACCGTGACGATCATCAGCACGCAACTCATCGCCATGGCACGGCCCTGGTTGGCGGCACCCGGTTGGCCCAGGAAGCGGTAGATGGCGACGGGCAGGGTCGGAGTCGTTGCGCGTGCCAGGAACACCGTCGCCCCGAACTCTCCCAGCGAGATCGCGAAGGCGAACCCGGCAGCCACCGTGGCGGACCGGAACAGGATCGGCAGGTCGACGTGGCGCCACACCCGTGAGGGGGGCGCTCCCAGCACGGCGGCGGCCGCGCGCAGGCGGTCGTCCACCGCCGCCAGTGCCGGGACCAGGATCCGGACCACGAACGGGATGGCGACCAGCGCCTGGGCCAACGGCACCAGCATCGGTGACGATCGCAGGTCGAACGGCGGCGTGTCCAGCGTGATCAGGAACCCGAACCCGACAGTGACGGCCGACACGCCCAGCGGCAGCATCAGCAGCAGGTCGAAGGCGCGCCCGAGGCGACCGCGGCGGGCCGTGATGGCGACGGCGGCGGCCCCACCGATGAGCGTGGCGACGACGGTGGCGGCCACGGCGAACACCAACGACGTCAGGGTGGCCTGCCACGGGCTGACGGCCATCACGCCGCCCACGTCGGACAGTTGGCGCCACCACTGCAACGAGTGGCCGTCGCCGACCGCCAGCGACCGTTCGACCAGGACCGCGATCGGCAGCCCGATCACGACCGCGAGCAGGGCCAGCACGGCACCGACACCGGCCCAGGTCGTCCACCGGGTCGGGCGCAGGGGCGCGGCTGCGGCCGTGGCGCCGGCCACGTTGCCGACACGACCGAAGCGGGCCGTTGCCACCAGCGACGCCACGACCGCCAGGAGTTGGAGGATGGCGAGCGCCGACGCCTGCGGCAGGTCCAGCAACTGGGCGGTTGCCCGGAAGATGGCGACCTCGAGGGTGGCCATGCCCGGGGATCCCAGGATCAGCACGATCCCGAACGAGGTGAAGGTGAAGATGAAGGTGATCAGCGACGCGGCGATGACGGCCGGTCGCAGCAACGGCAGGGTGACCAGGCGGAAGGCCTGCCACGGCGACGCGCCCAGTGCCTGGGCAGCCGCGGGCAGGCGGCGGTCGATGTTGGCCCAACGACTGCCGACCGTGCGCACCATGACGGACACGTTGAAGAACACGTGGGCGGCCAGCACCGCCCAGATCGTGGCCGTCAACCGTGGCGGTGCGGCCATGCCGAACATGTCGCCCACCCACGCCATCACGGGTGACCCCGCGCCCAGCAACGAGGTGAAGGCGCTCGCGACGACGACGGTCGGCAGGACGAACGGCACGGTCACGGCGGCGCGGACGAACGTGCGGCCGGGGAAGTCGACGCGGGCGACCAGCCAGGCACCGGGGAGTCCGACCAGCGCCGTCAACAGCGTGGACGCCGCCGCCTGCCAGGTCGAGAACCACAGGATGCGACCGATGCGGGCCGACGTCAGCACCGCCAGGAAGCCCTCGCCGGCGCCTTCGCCGGACAGGCCGGTCCAGATGATCGTGGCGACCGGCCAGGCGAACAGCACCAGGAAGAACACGCCGGGGACCACGAATGCCGCCACCCGCCAGCCGGTCGGCAACGTCGGCCGTGCAACGGCCGCGGCATCCGGGACGTCGTTCATCCGAGCACGAGCTCGGTCCAGCGCGCGACGACGTCCTCGCGGACCTCGGCGATCTCGGCGGGGGTCAGGGTGATCGGGTCGTCGGGGACGGCCGCGTACTCGACGAACTCGGGTGGCAGTTCGACCTCGGTGCGGGCCGGGAACACGAACATCTGCAGCGGGATGTCGGCCTGGAAGGTGTCCGACACCATGAAGTCCACCAGCGCGCGGGCGCCCGCCTCGTTGTCCGACCCGGCCAGGACGCCGGCGAACTCGACCTGTTGGAAGCACGACGCGGTCACCACGGCGGTCGGCGCCTCGTCCACGGCCGGTTCGGCGAAGATCACCTCGGCTGGCGGCGACGACGCGTAGGACACGACTGCGGGACGGTCACCCTCGGAGCCGGCCGAACCCGAGAAGACGCCGTAGTAGGCGTCCTCCCATCCAGCACTCACCGTGACGTCGTTGGCGACCAGGTCCTCCCACCAGGCCTCCCAGCCGTCGGCGCCGTAGGTCGCGTACGTGGCCAGCGCGAACGCCAGGCCGGGCGACGACGTCGCCGGGTTCTCGACCACCAACTGGCCTTCGTAGGCAGGATCGACCAGGTCGTCGAGGGTTGCCGGTGGCTCCTGGCCCAGGTCGTCGTAGGCGGCCAGGTCGACGTTGAGGCAGACGTCGCCACGGTCGATCGGGGTGACCCGCCACTGGTCGTCGAGCACCAACGACTGGTCGAGCGCGGCCGCGTCGGCCGGTTCGTGGGGCACGAACACGTCGGCATCCAGTGCCCGGGTCAGCAACGTGTTGTCGATGCCGAAGAGCACGTCACCCTGCGGATTGCCGGCCGTGAGCACCGCCTGGTTCACCATCACGCCGGCATCCCCGGACGCCAGCACCTGCACCTCGTAGCCCGTCTGTTCGGTGAACGCCGCCAGCACCTCCTCACCGATGTTGAACGAGTCGTGGGTGACGAGTTGGACCACGGGGTCGTCGGGTTGCGCAGGTCCGTCGGCGTCGGCCTCGCTGGCCGAGGCGACGTCCGTGGCGGCCGCCGCCGATGTCGCGTCGTCGGGACTGGCGGTGCCGGACGCGTCGTCGCTGCCGTCGTCTCCGGAGCAGGCAGTGGAGATGAGCGCCAGCGCCAGCGTGGCGAGGGCGATCCTCCCGACGGCGGTGGATCGGCGGGGGTGCAGGTGCGGCATCGGGGGTGTCCTTGGGTCAGGTCACGTCGAGGAAGGCAATGGCGTGGGAGGTCAGGGCGCCGGCTGCACGACCAGCAGCGTGCCGCTGCCGACGCTGATGTGGGCCGTGGGCGCGATGAGTTCGTTGCTGACCCCGCGACTGGAGCCGGGGGACAGCAGTTCGTCCGACAGCGGCCAGGACAGGCCGGTGGTCGTGATCTGGCGGACCGGGCCGAACACGGGGAGCAGCGAGACGGGTGAGCCGACCTCGCCGTGGATCTCGCGACCTCGCGTGACCATCGTGACGGTCGTGGTCGTGGTGGTCAGCGTCGCGGTCATGCGTCCCGCCCACCCGGCCGTGGTCAGCAGGTTCGCCAGCGCATGGTCGCCGCGATCGCCACCGCCATCGCACACCAGGACGTGGACGGCGCCGCGCTCGTGGGCCAGTTGCAGCGCGAGGTCGAGGTCCGTGGCGTCCTTGTCGGCCGGATGACGCCGAATGTCGACGCCGAGGCCCTCCGCGATGCGCAGGACGTCGTCGCTGACAGAGTCGAGGTCGCCGACCAGGACGTCGACGTCGAGGTCGAGTCGCTGGGCCAGCGACCAGCCCTGGTCGGCGGCGATGACGATGACGTCGTGGGAGTCCTGCAGCGCGGTGATGTGGCGAGCATGGCGAGCCAGCGCGAGGATGGTCGACACGTCACCACCGCAGGTGATGACTGCTGCTGTCGCCATGGGCTCGCCCCTTCCTCCGCTGGCATTGTCCAGCTCAGGTTCCACGGGTCGGTGGCGTCACGGCCACCCTCTCAGCCCGACGTCGTTCCGAGCTCCCCGGGGGTGTGTGCACGCGTTGCCGCGTGCAGGGGCGAGACTATCGCCCGCCTGCGTCAATCGGCGCGGTCGCGGTCGGCCACCTCGGCGATCGCGGCCGCCACGGCGGGGACCACGTCGCGATCGAACACGCTCGGGATGATGTGGAAGGCGTGCAGTTCGTCGTCGGCCACGACCCCGGCGATGGCCTTGGCCGCGGCCACCTTCATCTCTTCGGTGATCGCGGTGGCGCGGGCGTCCAACGCCCCCCGGAAGACCCCCGGGAACGCCAGCACGTTGTTGATCTGGTTGGGGTAGTCGCTGCGGCCGGTGGCGACCACGGCGGCGTGTGCGCGGGCCTCCTCCGGGTCGACTTCGGGGTGGGGGTTGGCCAGCGCGAACACGATGGCGTCGTCGGCCATCCGCGCCAACTCGCCCGCGTCGAACAGGTCGGGTCCGGACACGCCGATGAACACGTCGGCGTCGTCCAGCGACTCGGTCACGGGGCCGCTGCGTCGGTCACGGTTGGTGTTGTCGGCGATCCACTGCTTGCCGGCATCCGCCTGCTCCTCGTCGGCGTTGATGATGCCGTGGCGGTCGGACACCAGGATGTCGTCGACTCCCTCGGCCATGAGCAGCTTGGCGATCGCCACCCCGGCCGCCCCCGCCCCCGCCATGGCGACCGTGACGTCGCCGATCTCCTTGTCGACCAGGCGCAGGGCGTTGGTCAGTGCTGCCAGCACGACGATGGCAGTGCCGTGCTGGTCGTCGTGGAACACCGGGATGTCGAGTTCGTCACGCAGGCGCTCCTCGATCTCGAAGCAGCGGGGCGCGGCGATGTCTTCGAGGTTGACCCCGCCGTACGCGGGCGCCATCGCCTTGACGATGGCCACGATCTCGTCGGTGTCGGTGGTGTCCAGCGCCACTGGCCAGGCATCGATGTTGGCGAACTCCTTGAACAGCACCGCCTTGCCCTCCATGACGGGCATCGAGGCGACCGGACCGATGTCGCCCAGGCCCAGCACGGCCGTGCCGTCGGTCACGATCGCGACCGTGTTGCCCTTGATGGTCAGGGAGCGGGCGTCCTCGGGGCGCTGGGCCAATGCCTCGCAGACCCGCGCCACGCCCGGTGTGTAGGCCCGCGACAGGTCGTCGCGAGTCTTGAGCGGCACCCGCGAGCGGACCTCCAACTTGCCCTTGAGGTGGAGCAGGAAGGTGCGGTCCGACACGCGATGCACGGCCACACCGTCGATCGCGTCGATCGTGTCGCGCAGGTCCCTGGCATGGTCCTCCGCACGCGTGTTGGCGGTCACGTCGACGGTCACCTGCCCGTCGCGGCTCTCGATGAAGTCGACCCCGGTGACCGTGGCCCCGGAGTCGCCCATCGCGGTGGTCACCCGGCCGATGGCCATCTGGTCGTCGGGATCGAGGTACAGCCGCATCGTCACGGCGTGGGAGGCGCTTGCTGAGGGCATGGGGTGTCCGGTGGTTGCAGGTCCGTTGACCCTAGTGCCGGCATGACTGGCGGGCGCAGTGACAGGTGATCGTCCTACAGCCAGCCGTGGCGGGAGGCCTGGACCCCGAGTTGGAAACGCGTCTGTGCCCCCAACAACTCCTGGAGTTGGCTGATCCTGCGGCGCACCGTTCGTTCGGAGACATCGAGGTCGCTGGCGATGGCGGCGTCGGTCAGGCCCGCTGCCAGGTTGCTCAGCAGTCGTTGTGTCTCCGGGTTGTCCTTGTCGAGGTGGATCGCCGACGTGGACAGCGAGACGGGAACGGCGAGACGCCAGAACGCCTCGAACACGCCGGCCACCGTGGTGAGCAGGTCGGATTCGTGGATGACCACGCCGTCCGCTCGGCGGTCTGACTCCACCCGTACGACGACCAGTGCGATGCGATCATCGCAGATCAACAGGTTCATGGGCACGGTCGGGAACACGCGCGAATGCTCCCCCAGCGCGATGCACTGCTGGACCACGTCGAGCGCGGCAGGGTTGGCCAGGACACTGGCGCCGTAGATCGCGCGCACCGTGACGCCGCGTGTCAGCGTCGAGGCCAGTCCTTCGGCCATGCGTGGCGTCTTGCTGGACCCGATCGACAGCGCCCGCACCTGGGTGGAGGCCTCCTCCAGGATGCGAGTCTGGATGCTCCTGGCCGCCGCCATCGTGGGCATGATCTCGATGTAGTCGGCGCGGCCCTGGTGCAGGGACCACAGCTGGCCCAGTTCGTGGGCCGCCGACGTGACGATCGCGGCCTGTCGGGTCAGGTCGCGCGCCCGCAACTCCAGCGGTGTCTGGGGTGTCACCGCATGGAGTCGGCCGCACTCCGTCGCCACGAGACCGAGGTCCTCCAGGACGGGGACGGCGCGGGCCACCACCTCGGGGGCGTGGCCCGTCAAGTCCGACAAATCGTCCGGCACCTGGGCGCCGTTGGTGGCCAGCGACACGTAGATGTCGGTCGGCGGACCAGCGAGCCCGAGTTCGCCCAGCACGCCGGGGGCACCCTCGAATTCGTGCAGGCGCTCGGTCATCGGGGCCCCCGGTCCCGTGTCATCGTGGTCCCCCCTGGGCATCCGTTCGGTACGTCCGGAATGTGCCATGCCGGTTGTGGCCACCGGGGAAAGGAGTCAAGGACGGCCTGCCTGCATACGCTCAGCACGACGACCACTGTCGGGGGACGGTGCGCTCCCCAGGGTGGGCGCCGTGCGGACATCGCGTCCGCGAAGAAGGGGCCTTGCCCGGCACATCGCGCGGTTCTGGTACCGATTTCCTGCAGGCTACACCACCGGGAGTTGCAGACATGAAGAAGCTGTCAATCGCAGTCGCCGCTGTCCTTCTGGCGCTTGCGCCGGCCACCGCCGCGTCGGCAGGAGGCGAGCGTGCCCAGGCGCCGATCCTCGACATCGATGCCGCTGGCCTGATCCTGGACATCGATGCCGCTGGCCTGATCCTCGACATCGACTGAGCACGCATGGTGTGACGGGCCCGGCGCTTTCCCCCCGCGCGCCGTGGCCGACGAGGTGGGCGGTCTGCCCCGACCGCGCCACCGGGCGCTCGTACGCCCCACGACGGGGCGGGCCGAATCGGCCCGCCCCGTCGTCTCGTTCCTTGCAAGTCAGTCGCCCAGAAACTCGTTCGTATATGCCTGGGTGACGTCGAGGTCGTCGGCCAGGGCATTGGTCTCGAGGAGGAGGTCGGCGAGGGCGCGGTACTGCTCCTCGGTCTGCCACCCCAGTCCGTTGGCGTCGGTCACCTCCGAGTGCGCCGCCTCCAACTCGACGTCCAGCATCGCCCGCTGGTGGTCGGCATCGGCACCGTCACCGGTCTGCGCCAGCACGAGTTCGACCGCCTCGTCGCGGTTCGCGTCGGCCCATTCGACACCACGGAGGGCAGCGTCCACGAATGCGTCCACCACCTCGGGCTCGTCGGCGGCCATCTGCTCCGTCGCCACCCAGGTCAGGCCCAACGTCGGCACCCCGAAGTCGGCCGGGTCCCACAGGGTGAGGTCGTAGCCCCACCCACGGATCGTGTCCGGTTCGTTGGACTTGTACACCGGCAGCACGTCGACCCGTTCCTCCGTGAGCACCCGCGGGTCGAAGCCGACGTTGACCAGTTCGATGTCCTGTTCGGTCAACCCGACGGCGTCCAGGATCGCGAACAGGTCGGGCGGCGGCGTCCCCTTGAACCCGACCGTGCGCCCGGCCCAGTCGGCAGGGGTCTCGATCCCCGACTCCTCGAGCGCGATGTACGCCTGTTGGCCTGTCTGGCCCAACAACGCGAGGCTGACCAGCGGCAAGCC
>DATFMD010000261.1:0-2542 GCA_035267125.1 Nitriliruptoraceae bacterium
GGGCAGCAGGTCCTGCACGCCGCCGATCTTGGAGTTGACGATCAGGATGTAGGGGTCCTCGAACACGGCCTCCATGCGGTCCTGGTCGGTGACCATGTACGCCGACAGGTAGCCCTTGTCGAACTGCATGCCCTCGACGAATTCCAGGTCCATGCCGAAGGAGTGGGACTCCTCGACGGTGATGACGCCGTCCTTGCCGACCTTCTCCATCGCGTTGGCGATGGTCTGGCCGATCTCGGCGTCGTTGTTGGCCGAGATGCCGGCGATCTGGGCGATCTCGTCCTGCGTCTCGATCTCGCGCGACTGGCTGGCGATCTCGGCGACGACCTTCTCGACGGCCGCGTCGATGCCGCGCTTGAGCAGCATCGGGTTGGCGCCGGCAGCAACGTTGCGCAGGCCTTCCTTCACGATGGCCTGGGCCAGCACGGTGGCGGTGGTGGTGCCGTCACCCGCGACGTCGTTGGTCTTGGTCGCGACTTCCTTGGCCAGCTGGGCGCCCATGTTCTCGTAGGCGTCCTCGAGCTCGATCTCGCGAGCAACGGTGACACCGTCCTTGGTGATGGTGGGGGCGCCCCACTTCTTGTCGATGACGACGTTGCGGCCCTTGGGGCCCAGCGTCACCTTGACTGCGTCGGCCAGCTGGTTGACGCCGGCCTCGAGACGGCGGCGGCCGTCCTCGGAAAAGCTCAGGATCTTCGCCATTGCGGGTCTCCTCTTCGTGGTTTGGTGCCCCAGGTCAGGGGCAGGGTGTGCGGTGGGGGTCGGTCAGCCGATGACTGCAAGGATGTCGCGCGACGACAGCAGCAGGTACTCGCCGCCCTCGTACTTGACCTCGGTGCCGCCGTACTTGCTGAACAGCACGGTGTCGCCGGCGCTGACGTCGACGGCGATGCGCTCGCCGGTGGTCTCGGAGAACTTGCCCTGCCCAACGGCGACGACGGTCCCCTGTTGTGGCTTCTCCTTGGCGGTGTCCGGGATCACGAGCCCTGAGGCGGTGGTCTGCTCGGCGTCGTCGACGGTGACGAGCACACGGTCCTCGAGGGGACGAATGTTGACGTCGGTCATCGTGTCCTCCCTTTCCATGTTGTGGCGCGTCGGTGACGACGCGCAGGTCGGTGGGGTGCAAGCTGCGACGGTGCCGCAGCCAAGTCGTTGCCGGCCCGGAGGCAGCACGTTTCCACTGATGTGCGACGTGGAGGAGTGTTGGCACTCACGATGCCGGAGTGACAACGACGCTAGCACTCACCATGGGAGAGTGCAATCCGGCAGGCCGCGAGAGGGGGCTGACCTGCGTCCAGTCGACGCAGGTTTCCTAGGGGCGCACCACGAGGCGCCACTCTTCGACGTCGACGAAGCCTGCCGCGAGGTAGGCATGGATGGCCGGCGTGTTCGCGGCACGGACGTGGAGGGAGATCGGCAGCCCCGGGGCCTGGCTGCGAGCCTCGCGCACGGCGGCGGCCACGAAGGCACGTCCGAGACCACGCGACCGTGCCGGGGGCGTGACCACGATCCCGGCCAACTGCACGCCGCGTCGTGCCGAGGCGACGGCACGCTCCAACTTGGCCACGGGCGCGCCGATCGGACCCACGACGCGAAGCAGGCCGCTGTCGATCGAGCCCTGCATCCGGGCTCGATAGCCGCGGCGGATGGCATTCGACACCGGACCGAATTCGTCGTCGAGATGCAGTTGCATGGCCAGTTCCACCAGCCCGTCCAGGTCCCGGGCATCAGCCGGACGAATCCCGGGATCGGGCAGTTCCGACTCGCCCGGCACACGTTCGTCCTCCAACAGCATGAACCGCTGGTGATGCACCAGCACGCCATCGGGCAGCAGGCTCGCGTCCAGCAACGGAATGCATGCCGCCACGTCACCGATCATCATGCGCCACCGCCGCGTGGGGAAGCCGAGCCTGCCGACCAGGCCCGGGTCTCCGGCAGGCACCAGCGTGCGACCCGGATGCACGATGCACACCGCCCAACGATCGCCGTCGGTGGCCACGCGCACGATGTCGGGACCCATCGAGTCGAGGCAGGCCAGGGCGAACATGTGGCGTGCTGCGCCGGTGGCGGGGTCCGGCCACGTCGTCAGCCATCGTTCGATCGTGGGGACCTCACCGGTGCCCGGTCGGCGCCAACGCGGTCGCCCGATCACCCGGCCGCGCCAACGACGTCGGCCAACGGCAGGTTGGGGTCGGCAGGCAGGTCGAGGTCGGCCACGATGCCGGCATGCAGCAGGTTGGCGCCGGCAGCGGCAACCATGGCGCCATTGTCGGTGCACAGTTGGACGTGCGGGACGAGCAGTCGGCCACCGGCTTCCTCCATGGCTTCGCCCATGCGCGCACGGAGCCGGGAGTTGGCCGCCACGCCGCCCGCCATGACCAGCGTGTCGATGCCGTGGTCGGTGGCTGCCTTGACCGACTTGGCGACCTGGACGTCGACGATCGCCTCCTGGAACGACGCAGCGACATCGGCCACGTCGACCTCGCGACCGGCCGCCTCCTCGCGACGCAGTTCCCGGATGACGGCCGTCTTGAGACCCGAC
>DATFMD010000262.1:0-5487 GCA_035267125.1 Nitriliruptoraceae bacterium
GCCCTGACCAGGCGTTGTGCCATGGTCGGCTCCGTGACCACCAGCGCCCGTGCCACGTCGGCGGTGGACAGCCCGATCACCAGGCGCAGTGTCAGCGCGACCTGTGCCTGTGGCGACAGGGTCGGGTGGCACGACGTGAACACCAGCCGCAGCATGTCGTCGGCAACGGGCTGCACGACCGCCACCTCCTCGGGCGCATCGTGGTGCAGGACCGCGACCTCGCCCAGCAGTTCACGACCGCGACGATCCCTGCGGATCCGGTCGACTGCCCGGTTGCGGGCCGTGGTGGTGATCCAGGCACCGGGGTTGTCGGGCATCCCGGTGTCCGGCCAGGTCGACATGGCGATGGCGAACGCATCCTGCACGGCGTCCTCGGCCATGCCGATGTCACCAAGGATGCGGACGAGGGTCGCCACACAGCGTCCGGACTCGCGCCGGAACACCTGGTCGATCGTTGCGGTCTGCAACGGGTCAGCCCATGCCGGGTGGTGCGTTGTCGGCGACGGCGCCGGTCGCGGCGAAGGGACGCACCTCGATCGGGCGACCGACACACGCGGTCACGCGCGCAGCCCATGCCATGGCCTCGTCGAGGTCGTCGACCTCGATGACGTAGAAGCCGGCCAGGTGCTCCTTGGACTCGGCGAACGGGCCGTCGGACACGATCGGGGCGTCGTCACCGGTGCGCACGACCCTGGCGCGATCGGGATCCGTCATCGCCCCACTGAACACCCAGGCGCCGGTTTCCTGGAGTTCGGTCTCGAGGGCGACGATGCGCTCGAACCATGCCTGTTGCTGCTCGGGCGTGGGATCGGGCTGGGTGGGTGCGTCGGGTGACGAGTGGACGGCCAGCATGAAATGGGACATGTTCCGGTGCTCCTGGTTGCGTGGACGGGCGTTTCCCGCCTCACCATCACGTCGAACGGGTCGCCCGTGGTTCGACATCCAGGGCGATCCCCGCGCGGTGGCCGCGCGTGATCGCGTCTCGACGTGCGCAGGCGCGGCCGAGTCGTGGTGGGCGCGTCAACCGTGGGTGGCGCGTCGACCGTGGGTGGCAACGCGATCACCCGGTTGGCACTGGCAGCGCGGGATGGCGCCACGCCGCACGATAGGGTCGCCAGCGCCGTGGCGCCGATGCTCGCACGAGTTCGTTGGTCGATCCCGCGACCCGTGCACGCGTGGTGAGGCGCCGGCCGAGCCAACCCGGTCCATCTCGCCGAGGTCCACCACCATGAACCAGCCTGCGCCCGAGCATTCCGCCTTCGACGCCAGTGACCCCGCAACCTGGGGCCTGGGGACTGCAGCGGTGCGTGGCGGCATGGCGCGGTCGCGGTTCGACGAGACGTCCGAGGCGCTCTACCTCAGTTCCGGGTTCGTCTACGCAAATGCGGCCGAGGCCGAGGCCTCCTTCGCCGGTGCCAACGACCACTACATCTACTCACGGGCGCGCAATCCCACCCTGACCATGCTCGAGGACCGCCTTGCGTTGCTCGAGGGTGCGCAGGCGTGCCGGGTCACGGCCAGCGGCATGGCGGCCGTCCACACCTCGCTGGCGTCGATCCTGGCTGCCGGCGATCGCGTGGTGGCGTCGCGTGGCCTGTTCGCGCGGTGCCACCAGGTGCTGGACGTGGTCCTGCGCCGGTTCGGCGTGGACACCGTGTTCGTGGACGGCTCCGATCTCGATGCGTGGGCGTCGGCGTTGGCCCAGCCGACCGCGGCCGTGTTCTTCGAGACGCCGTCCAACCCCATGATGGAACTGGTGGACATCGCCGCGGTCGCCGACCTCGCGCACGCCGCTGGCGCACTGGTGATCGTGGACAACGTGTTCGCCACGCCCGTCTTCCAGCGCCCGCTCGAACTGGGTGCGGACATGGTCGTCTACTCCCTGACCAAGCACGTCGACGGGCAGGGACGCGTGCTCGGAGGCGCCATCCTGGGATCGGCCGACCTGGTCGACGACAAGGTGCAGTCCCTGATGGGCCAGATCGGTCCGACGATGTCGGCCTTCAACGCGTGGGTGCTGCTCAAGGGGGTGGAGACGCTGCAGGTCCGGGTTCGCCACCAGGCAGCGTCCGCGCTGGCCATTGCGACATGGTTGCAGGATCGACCCGGCGTCACCCGCGTCCTCTACCCGATGCTCGACAGCCATCCCCAGCGCCAATTGGCGCGGTCGCAGATGACCGGTGGCGGCAGTGTGGTGACCTTCGAGGTCGAGGGTGGCCGCGACCGGGCGTTCGAGGTGGTGGACGGTCTGTCGCTCATCGACATCTCCAACAACCTCGGCGACGCCAAGTCGTTGGCGACCCATCCGGCGACCTCGACCCACCAGCGCATCGGTGCGGAGGCCAGGGCGTCCATGGGCATCACGGACGGCACGATCCGGGTGTCCGTCGGTCTCGAGGACGTCGCCGACCTCCAGGCCGACCTGGCGAACGCCCTGTCCACGGGCTGAACACCCGCGACCGGATCGTCCACCTCAGGGTGCGGCCACCTCCACGGCCATGCGGAAGGCGTCGTCGAGCATGTCGTCGGTCAGCCGCCCGGTGAAGGTGTTGTACTGGCTGACGTGGTAGCTGCCGACGATCGTGCGACCATCGGCGAGGTCTGCCACCACGCCGTGTCCGAAGGTGGGCTTGCGGCCGCGCCAGCCGCCGAGCCGACACGTGACGTCCCAGGCGAACCGGCCCAGGGCGACGAAGACCCGAGGGTCCACGGCAGCCACCTCGCGCCCCAGGAATCGTCGCACGCACCGGTCTCGTTCCGTTGTCGTGGGCTTGTTGTCGGGCGGGGCACACTTGACCGGCGACGTCACCCACACGTCGTGGAGTGCCAGCCCGTCGTCGCGGTGGGTCGCGGTGGGTTGGTTGGCCAGCCCCAGCCGATGCAGGCAGGCGAACAGCATGTCGCCGGAACGGTCGCCGGTGAACATCCGGCCGGTCCGGTTGGCCCCGTGGGCAGCCGGTGCGAGGCCGACGACCATGATGTCGGCGCCAGGATCTCCGAAGCCGGGCACGCCACGCCCCCAGTAGTCCTGGTCGGCGAAGGCGGCACGACGCTCGTCGGCCACACGCTCACGGTGGCGAACCAACCGTGGACAGGCACGGCACGTGGCGACGTCGCGTGCCAGGGCCTGCAGCGGCTCGGTCGGTCCATCGACGGCCACGCCCAGGTCGTCCTCGTCGCCGGGGGAGTGGATGGGTGCCATGCGGTCATCGTAGGCTCGCCCTGGCCCACCCCGGTCACCGCCGACATCGCCACAGGACTCGCCAGATGGACCTGAAGCCCCTGCAGCTCGACCAGGCCACCTGGGACGAGCTCGTCGCGCATGCCGAGTCGGACTTCCCCTACGAGGTCTGTGGCCTGCTGGGGATCGATCCGGACGGCACGATCCACCTCCATCGCATCACCAACGACCAGCGTTCGATGACCTACTACGTGATGCACCCACGGGAGTTGCTGGTCGCGATGCGCCAGATCGAGGATGCCGAGCAGGAACTGGTGATCTACCACTCGCACACCCACACGCACGCGTGGCCATCGGACACCGACATCGCCCAGGCGTTCTATCCGGACGCCACGTACGCGATCGTCACGCTCCAGGACCGCGACGCGCCCTCGATCCGGGCCTTCCGCATCGTCGAGGGAGAGGTCACCGAACGGCAGGTGCAGGTCGTCGCTCAGCACTGACGACGCGGCGTGAACGACGACCGATCGGACCAGGATCCACGCCGGGTGAGTGGCGAGGTCGAGACGAGGGCACGATGAAGCGTTGGGGGCCGCTGGTCGCACTGGCGATCGCCCAGTTCCTGATGGTGTTGGACCAGTCGGTCATGAACGTGTCGATCAGCCAGTTGGTCGAGGACTTCGACACGTCGGTGTCGACCATCCAGGCCGTGATCACGCTGTACTCGCTGGTGATGGCCATGTTCATGCTGGCCGGCGGCAAGATCGGCGACATCATCGGGCGACGACGTGCCTTCATCGTCGGTCTGGTCATCTACGGCACCGGGTCGGCCGTCACCGCGCTGGCTCCCACCGTGGTGGTCCTGGCACTTGGCTGGTCGGTGCTCGAGGGCCTGGGGGCGGCGCTGGTGCTGCCGGCGCTGGTCGCGCTGGTCGCCGGCAACTACGAGGGCCGCATGCGTGGCGTCGCGTACGCCGTCATCGGGGGCATGGCAGGCGCCGGGATCGCCGTCGGTCCGATCGTCGGGGGGTGGGCCACGACAGAGGTCACGTGGCGGGTCGTGTTCGTGGGCGAGGTCGTGCTCGTGCTGGTCATCCTCGCCCTGTCCGGTCGGGTCGTCGATGCGGTCAGGACTGGTCGCCGGCCGCGCCTCGACGGTGTCGGGACGGCGTTGTCCGCACTCGGACTGGGCACGATGGTGTTGGCGGTCCTCTTTGCCAGCACGTGGGGCTGGCTGGTGCCGCGCCAGTCCCCGGTGGAGCCGTTCGGGTTGGCCCTGACGCCGTTCGTCGTGGCGGGCGGCGCAGTGCTGCTGTGGCTGTTCGTGCGCTGGGAGCGACACCGGGAGGCTGGCGGGCTCGACCCGTTGGTGCACCTCGACCTGCTGCGTGTGCCGGCCCTGCGGTCGGGCCTCGTGGGGCTGTTCAGCCAGAATCTCGTGCTGATGGGGGTGTTCTTCGGCCTGCCGTTGTACCTGCAGCTGGTGATCGGGCTGGACGCGTTCCAGACCGGCGTGCGGATGCTGCCGGTGTCGATTGCCATGCTCGTGACCTCGGCCCTCGGATCGGCCCTGTCCGGACGGTTCGGGGCCCGCACGATCGTGCGCAGCGGCCTGGTCACCACGATGGTCGCCATCCTGGCGCTCCTGGTCACCGTGCAGCCGACGCTGGCGGACGTGGCCTTCGCAATCTCGATGGCCCTGCTCGGCGTCGGCATGGGATTGATCGTGTCGCAGTTGGGCAACGTCGTGCAGTCGTCGGTCGACGCGTCCGGTCGCGGCGAGGCAGGTGGGCTGCAGTTCACCGGCCAGCAACTTGGGTCATCGCTGGGCATCGCCCTGGTGGGGGCGATCGTCCTGGGCGGGCTCACGACGTCGTTCCTGGCCAACGTCCGCGACGACGACCAACTGGCGCCCGACGTCGTCGCCATGGTCGAGGACCGTCTGGAGTCGGCAGAGACGGACTTCCTGCCGGTGGACGTCGTCGAGGAGGCTGCCGTGTCCGCCGGCCTGGACCAGGGGAGTGTCGCCGCCATCGTCGAGGACTACCAGGCAGCCCAGTTGCAGTCGCTGAGGAGTGGCCTGCTGGTTGCGGCGGTGCTTGCCCTGCTGGCGCTGGGCTCCACTGGCAACCTGCCGCGCGGGCGGCCCGGCAGCGCCTCCGAAGAGGCCGTCACGGCCTGATCGCACGCGTTCGTCGGGCCCGTTCCCGGGTCCGCGGCGACCCCCCGTGGGCCGGCGCCGGTGGCGCAGCGGCCGGCATCGAGCCAGTACGCTGCCGCGCATGCTGATGTCGATCGACCACACC
>DATFMD010000263.1:0-2872 GCA_035267125.1 Nitriliruptoraceae bacterium
CGGGAACGCATCGTCGGCCGACGTCATCGCGGCCGCCAACCACCGCGCCGTGACCTCGGGCGGGTACTCGTCGAACGGCGCGAACTCGCCCCAGCCGGCATCGCCGTGCAACAGCACGCCATGGCGGCGCTCGACGCGACGGAAGCGCGTCCGCAACGGCACGGTGAACGGCACCAGGCGATCGATCACGCGCCACCTCCCAGCCAGCCGTCCAGCAACAGCCCCAGCGACACCAGCACCGCGAACAGCAACTGGGCCTGGCCCGTCAGGCCGAGCGCGGTGACCAGTCGCGGCCCCGGCGGGGCATGGCGCACGATCGGGATGGCGGGCCCGAGCCGCATCACCGACAGGAACCCCAGTCCGATCCACGCATTCGAGGTCATCACGACCGCGACGACGACGACCAGGTAGGCGCCGACGACCATCGCCAGCCACAGGGTGCGGGTATGGGCGTCACCCAACCGCACGGCCAGCGTGACCTTGCCCACCTCACGGTCGGTCGGGATGTCGCGCAGGTTGTTGACGACCAGCATCGCCGTCGCGAACAGTCCCATGGCGACGGACAGGACCAGCGGCAGCGCGGCCAGTGCCTCGTCCTGGACGTAGGCCGACCCCGCCGTGGCGACGAGTCCGAAGAAGACGAACACCACCACCTCGCCGAGTCCCGCAGATGCATAGGGGCGTGGACCGCCGGAGTAGCCCAGCGTGGCCACCAGGGCCAGCACGCCCACGAGCAGCAACTCCCAGCCTGCGAGTGCGGCCAACCCCAGACCCACGACGGCGGCGGCGGCAAGCGTGACCACCATCGCACGCTTCATCACCGACGGCGCGATCAGTCCCGAGCCCACACCCCGCAGCGGCCCCACCCGGTCGGCGGTGTCGATGCCACCGACGCCGTCGAAGTAGTCGTTGGCGAAGTTGACCGCCACCTGCAACAGCAACGCGACCAGCCCGGCCAGCACGAACCGCACCAGCGACGGGGCCGGACCCTCGCCGCGCGACCATGCGAGCGCGGTGTCAGAGGCCGCCGTGCCGACCAGCACGGGAGCGACCGCGGCAGGCAGCGTGCGAGGCCGAATGGCCTCGATCCATGCCTGGCGGACGGTGGTGGTGGGCGTGGTTGTGTCCATGGCCACCAAAGGTACGCGTGCGATCGAGCACTACGATCCTCGCGCACACGTCGTCGGCGAGGAAGTCCGTGGCCGCACACGTGCACCGTTCCAACGTCGCGGCCTCGGCGGTCACCCCAACGACGATCTCCGTGGCGGGGGGCCGTGGATCCGACCGGCCGAACCGGGGAGGCGCAGGCACATGACTCGTGTGACGATGCTGCGGCACTCGGACCGCGTTGCCCTGGCTGCATCGATCGATGACGCCTGGTCCGACCAACGCCCGGTCTGGGTCGTTGCCAGCGACATCGATGCCACCGGGATCGCTGCCATGGGTGGCGGCGTGGTCGAGCCAGGAGTCGCGGAGCGCCTGGTCGCCCAGGGCCGGACGGAAGTGGACCTGCCCGTCCCGACCGACACCGCGACGATCGTGACGTCGTCGGGCACGACGGGGCCGCGGAAGGTCGTCTGCCTGTCCCGGAGCGCGCTCGACGCCTCCGGCCGAGGCGCCCACCACCACCTGCGCCTGGACAGCGAGGACCGGTGGGGGCTGGTCCTGCCCCTGCACCATGTCGCCGGCCAGTCGATCCTGTGGCGCTCCCGGATGCTCGGCACCACGCCGGTCATCCAGCAGCGACTCGCACCGGGCGCCCTGGACGACGCCGGCGTGACGGTCGTGTCATTGGTGTCGACCCAGGTGCGCCGCATGGTTGCGACCGAAACCCACCTGGCCGCCCACGTGCTGCTGGGTGGCGGCGCCATCGCCGCGAGCCTGCTGCGGGACGGCGCCGACCACGTCGGGGGCATCACGCGCTCCTACGGCCTGACCGAGACGGCGGGCGGGTGCGTCTACGACGGCATCCCGTTTCCGGGCACCGAGGTGGTCGCCCGCGACGGGCTGCTCGGTCTGCGCGGCCCCACCCTGGCCAGCGGGCTGTTGACGCCGGCCGGCATGCGTCCGATCACCGACGCGGACGGATGGTTGTGGACCAACGACCTCGGCGCCGTCGACGACGGCGTCGTCTCCGTCGTCGGCCGCGCGGACGACGTCGTGATCACCGGCGGCGTCAACGTCAATCCCGCGAGCGTCGAGGTGGTGCTGGAGGAACATCCGGCAGTCGCGCGTGCGGGCGTGGTCGGCGTCGAGGACCGGGAATGGGGCCAGCGACTGGTTGCCGCGGTGGTCCTGCACACGGCCGATGGTCGGGTGTCCCCAGATGTCGCACCACCAGCCACCTCGGCCCCCACCCCCAGTGGCGGGGACCACCGACTCCCCAACGTCGACGAGGGCCTGGCAGGCGAACTGCGCGCCTCGGTGCGGCGCGAGCTGGGCGCCGCTGCGGCCCCCACGACGTTCGTCGTGGCCGATGACCTCCCACTGACTTCCCTCGGCAAGATCGCCCGCCACGAACTGACCGCCATGCTCGCCGCTCGCTGAGCCATCCGACTCACGCGGAGGCAGTCCGCTCCCCCGGAGTCAGTCCGGCCTGCAGCAGGGCGCCACGACACAGCCGGGCGCGACATCGGTCGATCAGATGGGCCCGGCGTAGGAGTGCAGGCCGGTCACGACCAGGTTGACGCCGAAGTAGGTGAACATCAGCACGGCGAAGGCGAGGATGGCGAGCCAGCCGGCGTTGCGACCCTTCATGCCACGCGTGGCGCGGGCGTGCAGGTACCCGGCGTAGGCGACCCAGGTCAGGAAGGCCGAGGTCTCCTTGGGGTCCCAGCCCCAGTAGCGCCCCCACGACTGCTCGGCCCAGATG
>DATFMD010000264.1:0-5355 GCA_035267125.1 Nitriliruptoraceae bacterium
CGTCCGTGGGGCCGGCGCCCGGTGGCAGGCCCATCCCGGTCTCGTCGACCCCGGGCTCGTCTTCGAGCCGCATGGTCTGGTCCAGCCGCATGGTCTCGTCGATGCCGTCGGACTCGTCCAGCCGGGCGGTGCGGTCGTCGCCCATCCCTGCAGCCGACGCGCCCGCCACTGCGCCCGCCGCCGCACTCGGCATCGCGGCCGCATCGTCGGGGCGGATCACCTCGGTGGGCGGCAGGTCCTGGTCCACGACCTCGGTGGGCATGTCCGGGTCGACGACGTCGGTGGGTGCGTCCGGGTCAGCAGCCCGCGCTCCAGCCGCGGCGGCTGCAGCGGCAGCACCGACACCAGCGGCCCCGAGGGCACCCGCAGCAGTCGCTCCTGCACCAGCAGCTCCCGGCCCGGGCGCCACCGGCGGCTGGCCGTCCCGAACACGCGCGATGCGCTGGCGCAGGTCCGCCGCCGAAGGTGGGCGGTCGTCGGGGTCCTTGGCCAACAGGCTCGCCAGCAGGTCGTCGACTGGCTCCCCCACGCCCGGGCGGTGCTCGCTCACGCGTGGTGCCGGAAGGTGCAGGTGTTGGCCGAGCACGGCTGCCGAGGTGTCGGACACGAACGGCGGCCGCCCGGTCAGGCACTCGTAGAGCACGCACCCCAGCGCGTACAGGTCGCTGCGAGGATCCGCCCCTGATCGGCCGTCGAGTTGCTCGGGCGCGATGTAGGGCACCGAACCCATCACGACCGCCGTCTGGGTCGCTGCCGTCGCGACCGCCCGGGCGATCCCGAAGTCCGTGACCTTCACCTGGCCGTCGTCGGTCAGCAGGATGTTGGAGGGCTTGACGTCCCGGTGCACGATCTGACGGGCGTGCGCAGCCGCCAGCGCCGCGGCGACCGCGTCACCCACGACCAGGGCTTCGTCGACCTCCATCGGTCCGCCGGCCTTCAGTCGGTGGGCCAGCGACTCACCCTGCACCAACTCCATGACGAGGTAGTGCGTGTCACCGTCGGACGAGGCGTCGTGCACCGCGACGACGTTGGGATGGTTCAGACCGGCCGCTGCTCGTGCCTCACGCTCGAACCGGTCGATGGACCGATCGTCGTCGAGCAGGTGGTCGGCGAGCACCTTGACGGCCACGGGCCGATCGAGCACCTCGTCGTGGGCCTCGTAGACGACCGCCATGCCGCCACGGCCCAGCCGATCCGTGATCCGGTATCGGTCGGCGACCAGCGCGTCGACGGGCAGGTCCACTGCAGGATCCTCGGTGGGCAGGGGCACGGGCGAACGGGGACGAACGGGGCGATCGGGCGAAGCGCGCCGTGACGGCGCACGAATGGCGAATGACCACGGTACGCCACCATCCCCGAACAGCGGCCGGCTCCACTCGTCCATTGGGACCCGCCGCCGCGGCCTGACTTCCACCCACGTGGGCACACCGAGTCACCCTGGATGTCACGACGGGCCAACGATCGCACAGGGGCTTCCCAAGACACGCTTGTGGTGTTATGGTTCGTTGATTGGCCGCTGCCGGGCAATCAAGGGGCAGAGGCGGCCACGGGGGAACATCATGAATCACGGCCGCGCACCAGTTCGATCGACGAGGCGGGCGGCCGTGACAGCCACCGTCCTGGCACTGGCCCTGGGGATGGTCGTGGCCATGGCCCGACCACCGGTGGCCCGAGCAACATCCGGCGGCAGTCCCTACGTCGTCCCGCAGGTGGTCGACACCAACCCCGATCCGATGGTCGTCGAGACCACGTTCACGGCGCAGGAGGTCACCGTCGACATCGGCGGCGGGGTGATGGCCAACGTGCAGACCTTCAACGGCACGGTGCCCGGCCCCGAGTTCCGGCTGCAGCCGGGCCAGCACGTCATCGTCCACCTCGTCAACGACCTCGACGAGGCCACCGGCATCCACTGGCACGGGATCGAGCTGTCCAACAGCATGGACGGAACGCCGCTCACCCAGGACCAGGTCCCGCCCGGTGGCACCTACACCTACGACTTCGTGGCGCCTCGTGGCGGCGTCTACTGGTACCACCCGCACCACGAGTTCTCGACCGGCCAGGTCCAGAAGGGCATGTACGGGTCGATCATCATCGAGGACCCGAACGAGCCGGCCCTCGTCGCAGACGACACCCTGCCGGCCGCCGCGGACACCCACACGCTCGTGCTTGCCGACACGACGGTCTGCAAGGCGCCCGGCAGCAACGACACGCAGACCTACGACCCGGCGCTGCCATGGGCGGGCGGTGGGCCACTGCCGGTGCAGGCCGGTCCCACTCCCGACGCGCTGTGCGAGACGGCCCCGCTGGACCATGCCGGGATGCCGCTGCCGGGCGGCGAGACGTGGCAGGCAGGCGACATCCCGTACATGGTCAGTGCGGTGTCGACACCGCGCAACAACGAGGGCCAGACCGTCCTGACCAACGGTGTCAACGCCGGAGGTCGGGGCGGGTCACCGGCAGCGCCCGGCGCGCTGGCCCCGGGGGCGGCGACGATGGCCGTCCAGCCCGGCCAGGGCGTGCGACTGCAAGTCGTCAACGCGGCCGTGACTCGCTTCTTCCGACTGCGGATGACGCTGTCGGACGGCACCCAGGTGCCGCTGGTGCGGGTGGGTGGCGAGGGCGGCCTGTTGGACGCAGCACTGGAGGAGGGATCGGTCGGCGGATTCGACTTCGTCTACGACCCCGGCGAACTCCTGTTGGACCCGGGTGATCGCGAAGACCTCGTGGCCGTCTTCCCGCCCGGCGCCAGCGGTGTTGCGACGCTGTGGACCCTGGACAGCGAACGCACCGGATTGGGCTTCACCAACATCCCGACCGTGCCTGTGGCCCACTTCGACGTGACCGGGCCCGTCGCCGCGCCCGCGTCGACCATCACCGACGGCACGCCCCTGCGCAGTGCCACCGGGGACCCGGTCGAGGTGCTCCCCGCACCCACGGACACCCTGATCGATCCGGCCACCCTGTCACCTCCCAAGCCCGGCATGGCATCGTCGGACATGAAGTTCACGACCACGGGTGGCCCGTCCATCGACGGGATCAAGGGCCACCACTCCTACACCGGCTACTACGCCGACCACGCGCCTCCCGCGTCGGCTCGGTACGCCGCGGTCGGGGACCTGCTGGAACTCACGGTCACCAACATGACCGCGGCCCACCACCCCTACCACCTCCATGGGTTCTCCCTCCAACCACTCGCGATGAGCGGGTGCCCGGGTGC
This sequence comes from Nitriliruptoraceae bacterium, assembly GCA_035267125.1. GTDB lineage: Bacteria > Actinomycetota > Nitriliruptoria > Nitriliruptorales > Nitriliruptoraceae > Salsipaludibacter. Next base: position 3,218 of record DATFMD010000264.1, read on the forward strand.
CGTGACGGGCTTCACCTTCCCGCGCACCGAGTTCATGGACAACGTCGACGTGCCGCCAGGGTGCACGCTGACCTTCCGCGTGCGGCTGGAGGATCGCTTCCTGACCGACCAGGCCACCCCGGGGGGCGCGCTGGGCCGGTGGATGTTCCACTGCCACATCTTCTTCCATCACCAGCTCGGGATGGTCAGTGATTTGGTCGTCACCGACGCTGCCGGCAACGAACGGCCCTACCTCGACCTGGCCACGGCATCGGTGGAAGGCATGGAGGGCGACCTGTTGACGGCGTCCGGACCCTTCTTCGATCCCGACGGTGACGCGGTGACCTTCGCGGCGACGTCGGGGGCCGTGGTCGACAATGGCGACGGCACGTGGTCGTGGAGCCAGCTCGCCGGCGACGGCCCCTCGTCCGACGTGGTGTTCGTCACCATCACCGACTCGCAGGGCAACAAGGGCCAGGTCGCGCTGTACCTCGACATCACCAACGCGCCGCCCACCGTCGATCCCATCGACGACATCACCATCGCCGAGGGCGAGACGCTCGCCGTGGCCGCGACGTTCAGCGACCCGGGCATCGACGAGCCCTACACCGCCACGATCGACTTCGGCACCGGCGACGGGCCCCAGCCGGCGACGGTCGCCATGACGTCGATCGTGCCGCCGCAGACCGGGACGGCCACGGCCAGCCACCCGTACGGCGACAACGGCACCTGGCCCGTGACCGTCACGGTCACCGACGACGATGGCGCCAGCGGCTCGACCAGTTTCAACGTGACCGTGGACAACGTGGACCCGGACGCCGCCATCGAGACCGTCGGACCAGTCGTCGCCAGCATCGGCGACCCGGTGGCGCTCGACGGGCGAGCGACGGATCCGGGCAGCGACGACCTCACGACGACGTGGGCATTCGACGACGGCTCGGCCGACGACGTCCAGGTCTCGCTGGTCAACCCGCCGGCCACCGACCCGCCGTCGAGCCCGACCGTGCAGCCTCGCGACGTGACACACGACGCCGTGCATGTGTACGCCGACGCGTGCGCCTACGAGGTGACCTTCGCCGCCCAGGATGACGACGGCGGCAGCGACGCGGAAGGCATCACGGTCGTGGTCGTGGGTGCACCCTCGCCGCTGCGCGGGCCGGGCAACTGGCTGCACCAGTACCGCGGCAACGGCAAGGTGGACTTCACGGCGGCACAACTCGACTGCTTCCTCGCCATCACCCGGGTCATGAGCACGGTGTTCGACGAGGCAACGGCGCTGTCGACTGGCGGCGACGCCGTCGCCGTGCTGTTCCCGCCGCCGGGCAGTCCGGCACAGGTGCAGCTGGATCGCCAACTCCTGACGAGCTGGCTGAACTTCGCCAACGGCGGCATCGGGCTGGGCGACCTGGTCGACACCGACCGCGATCGCGTGCCCGACACCGCCTTCGCCGACGTCATGGCGACCGCCGAGGCCGTGCGACTGGACCCGGGCGCAACCCGGCAACAGTTGCAGGCCCAGAAGGACCTCCTCGAACGCATGAATCGATAGTCATCCACCGGCTCGGGAAGATCGGCTGATCCCAGCCCCGCTGGTGACCCGGTGGTCACCGCGTGAGGTGCTCGTAGCCTCGGCTCACCGCGGTCGCCAACACGTCGTCGGGCCACGGCCACGTGGCGCTGGGCAGTGCGTCGGCCTCCGGCACCTGGGCCGCGACCAGTTCACGGATGGTGTCGGCCACCAGTCCCAGCATGGCTTGTTGGTCCACGACGAAGGCACGGTCGACGACGGCACCGTGGCCCGGGACCACCACGGTGTCGTCCGTCAGCAGGTCCGCCACGACCTGCAACGATCCCGGCCATTCCAGGGGGTACGAGTCGGGGCCCAGCACCGGCGGTGCCGACTCCTCCACCAGGTCGCCCGCCAGGACGGCGTCCGCATCCGGCACGTGGACCACCAGGTCGCCTGCCGTGTGTCCGCGACCGGGATGGAGCAGGGTGACCAACCGGTCACCGAGGTCGAGCGTGGCCCGGGTCGTGAAGGTGTGGTCCGCCGGGACGACCGTCGTCGCCAGCACCTCCTCGCGATGGGGGTCGTCGTGATCCTTGGCGTAGTGGGCCTTGGTCAGCTCGCCGGCAGCACGGGTCCGCTCGGCGGCCAC
>DATFMD010000265.1:0-3505 GCA_035267125.1 Nitriliruptoraceae bacterium
GGGCGCGTGTGGGACGAGATGCCGTCGTCTGTGCGCACGCTGTGCCGTGACGCGCGGCGGCGGGTTTGTCGGGGGCCGGAATCGGGCACCTTGGCATGTCGTCGGTTGACACCGCGTGGTCGCCGTCGCTGTACTCGTGCAACGCAGCCGCGAACTGATCGACTCTCCATGCCCCCAGACGACCGACCCATTGCTCCCGACGACCAGCCGGCGCCGATCGACGTGGGCAGTCCGAATCCCCCACGGGACGGCACCGTCCAGGATGCCGGCGCCACGCGAGGCGGAGACTCCGGTCGTGGTCGCGAGGCGACCACGCCACCGGACATCCCCCCGTCGGGCTGGAAGGACATCGGGCGACGCGTCCTGGCCGAGGTCAAGTCGGACAACCTCACCGTCGTTGCGGCAGGGGTCGCGTTCTACGCCTGGTTGGCAGTGCTTCCGGCCATCATCGCGGTCGTCCTGGTCTACGGATTGGTGGCTGATCCGGCGCAGGTGACGGAGCAGCTCCGGACGGTCACCGCATCGGTGTCCCCGGCGGTCGCGGACATCCTGACCGAGGTCGTGTCCAACGTGACGACGACGGACCAGCGTGGACTGACGCTCGGCCTGGTCGCGACGTTGCTCGGTGTGATGTGGACCGCTTCCGCGGGCATCGACGGCCTGGTGCGCGGCATCAACATCGCCTACGACGAGGAGTTGCGTTCGTTCCCGCGCCGTCGCGGCATCGCCCTGCTCCTGACCATCGGGGCGGTGGTCCTCGCCATGACCGTCGTCGCGTTGATCACCGTCGCGCCGTGGGTGCTGGAGCAGCTGGGGCTCGGTTCCTTCACGACGTTGGTCGTCAACGTCGCTCGCTGGGTGCTGCTGGCCCTGTTGGTCTGTGGATCGCTGGCCGTGCTGTACCGGTTCGCGCCCTACAGGGAGGACGCCCAGTGGCGCTGGCTGACCTGGGGTGCGGGAGTCGCGACGGTGCTGTGGCTGGCGGGATCGGCCGGCTTCGCCGTCTACGTCCGGTTGCTGGGCACCTACGACGCGACCTATGGCGCCCTGGCTGGTGTCATCATCCTCAACCTGTGGCTGTTCCTGTCCGCATTCGTGGTGTTGTTGGGTGCGGAGGTGAATGCCGAGATGGAGGCCCAGACCCGTCGTGACACCACGACCGGCGAGCCCGAGCCGATGGGGCAGCGTGGCGCCGTCAAGGCCGACACGCTCGGGCCGATCCCCGGTTCCCCCGACTGACGGGAGTCAAACCGGTTGGCACGCAGGTTTCGTGGGCGTCCACCTGGTCGACCGGGCCTGCGGGCGGTGGTGTCGTCGAGGGTGTCCTCGGCGACCGGGCATGGTGGCATCGTGTGAGGTGCAGGTTCGAGGTTCGGGACTCCTGCGACGCGTGCGAGAGGTTGGACCCTCGTACCCCGGGCCGATCGTTCGCTCACCTCGCCGCCAGCAGTGAACGCCGGCGGATGACGAACGCGGCGGGCACGGTCAACGCGACCAGACCGACCGACGCCAGTCCGACGTAGCCCACGACATCCAACAACAGGCCGGCGCCGAGTGATGCCGCCGCGGACGACAGCCACACGGCCGTTTCCACCCTGCCCTGGACGTGGGCTCGCACGACCTCGGGAACGTCGCGCGTCAGCAGTGCCGAGCCCGCGACGAACCCGAACGACCAGCCCAGGCCGAGCAGGAACAGCGCGACGCCCATCGCGAATCCGCCCACCGGGACGAGCGTCGCAAGGATGCACGCCGTTGCGAGCGTCGACAGGCCAATGCCCACGGCGGTCAGGCCGCCGAGGCGATCATCGACCCACCCGGCCAGCGGAGACAGCGCGAACATGCCGAAGATGTGGGCAGACAGGATGAAACCGATGCGCTCCAGGTCACCCCCGGACTGGCGGATGTGGACCGGCGTCATCGACATCAGCCACACCATGACCACCTGACCCGTGATCATCACGACGATCGCCACCCGCACGCTTGGCAACCGCCAGGTCCCCCCATCCCCCGTCGCCGGTCCCGCGTCCCCGGTCCTCCCCGTGTCGACCACATCGTCCGTGTGGTCCGTGACGGCGGCCGAAATGGCGAGGTCGTCGTGGACGCGCAGGGTGGATGGGTCCGGCCGCAGGCCGAGTGCGTAGGCGATTGCCACAAGCCCCATGATGCTGGCGGCGATGAGGTAGGGGCCGGCCAACTCGGGCTGGCCCAGCGAAGTCGCGAACCGGCCTGCGGGTGCCAACAGGTTTGGTCCGGCCACGCCGCCGATCGTTCCGGCCCACACGATCCATCCCAGCGCCCGGCCACGCCGATGGGGTTCGTGCAGGTCGGCGACGACGTAGCGGGTCATCTGGGTCGCGGCCTGGCCGATGCCGAAGATCGCGGACCCCGCCAACACCAGCGGAAATGACCCGATGCGCACGGCGAGGAAGGCAACCAACGCACCGCCCATGCCCAGGGCATACCCGGTCGCCAGTCCCGCCCTCCGGGTCGTCCGTTCGAAGACCGCCGTGACCAGGCTCGCCCCCAACGCCGTCCCGATGATGGCCATCGCGCCGGGCAACCCTGCCAGGGTCACTCCTCCTGAAAGGTCCTGGCCGACCAGTGGCGCTGCCGCCACCCCGGTGTAGTAGCCCGCCGCGCCAGCAGCAGCCCCAGCGAACAGGGATCTGCCGGTGCGCCTTCGTGATGCAGCGATGTCGGTCATCGGACCCCTTCCATTGGGGGCCCATGGTGCCAGTTCGGGGTGATCGGACTGCGCCGCGGGCGCGGTCGCCACAGAATCGAGGTGTCGGCCAGCCCTGTGGCAGGCATGCCTCGCGTTCGTGGCGCTGGTGGTCGCCCAGCACCACGGCGACGGGGGCACTGCGGCACGGCACCCACTGACGCTGACGATGCCTGAACCATCGTCGCCCCGGCCGCGAGGCCGTGGGTCGTGCCATACCTTGCCGGTCGTCGATCCCACCGCCCGACGTCGCGCCGTTCTCGGTGCCCGGCGTCGCCGCATCCAAGGCACATCGTGCGCATCGCATTGCTGTCCTATCGCAGCAAGCCCCACTGTGGCGGGCAGGGGATCTACGTTCGGCACCTGTCGCGGGAACTCACTGCCCTTGGCCACGACGTCGAGGTGTTCTCCGGCCAGCCCTACCCACAACTGGACGCCGGTGTCGGCCTGACGCGCCTGCCCAGTCTCGACCTGTACCGGGAGTCTGACCCGTTCCGGGTCCCGCGCCTGCGTGAGTTCCGGGATGCCATCGACGTGCTCGAATTCGCCACGATGTGCACGGCTGGCTTCCCCGAACCCCGAACCTTCAGCCTGCGGGCCGAGCGTGAGCTTCGAGGCCGCCTCACCGACTTCGACGTCGTGCACGACAACCAGACCCTGGGCACCGGCATTCGCAGGATCGCCCGGACCGGCATGCCGGTCGTGACCACGATCCACCACCCCATCACGCGTGACCGACGCGTCGACCTGGCAACCGCCACGGGCACCCGGCGCATCACCCTG
>DATFMD010000266.1:0-2823 GCA_035267125.1 Nitriliruptoraceae bacterium
TCTCACCACCCGCACAGGACGTGTGGGACCACGAAGCACCATCCAAGGAGGACTCCCATGGCCGAGACATGGTTGAGCCAGGAAGCCCACGACCGCCTGCTGGCGGAACTCGAGCAACTCAAGTCCGAGGGTCGGGAACAGATCTCTGGCGAGATCGAGGAAGCCCGCGCGCACGGAGACCTGCGCGAGAACGCCGAGTACCACGCTGCCAAGGACGAGCAGGGCAAGATGGAGGCCCGGATCCGGCAACTCGAACTGCTGCTTCGTGACGCGGTCATCGGCACCCCAGACGACACCGACCACGTCGCGCCAGGACTGGTGGTCGTGCTGGACGTCGACGGTGATGACGAGACCTACCTGCTGGGTTCTCGCGAGGACGAGCACGACGACTTCCCCGTCCTGTCGGCCGACTCGCCGATGGGCAAGGCCGTCACGGGTGGCAAGGTCGGCGACACGGTGACCGTCGAGGCGCCGGCGGCGACGTTCGACGTGACGATCACGGCCATCAAACCGGCCTGAGGAGTTCGGCACGGTCGCGACGGATCGTTGCACATGACCACGAGGGGCGCCCGATCGGGCGCCCCTCGTCATGTCTGGTGTCGTTGGTTCGTGCCGATGGCCGGCGACGTGCCGTCAGGCGCGCACGACGTCGTCGGGCAGCGAGCCCTGCGAGCGGCGGGCGAGTCGGGTGGTGCCACGACGCGCGAGCACGCGGGCCACGCCGATGGTGGCACCGGTCAGCAGGCCCCAGGCGACGGCTTCGCGCCATTCGGTGGCTGGATCCGCAGGGTTCTCGGGTGGTTCGTTGCCGGTGGCTGCCTCCCACCCGGACGTGAGGAGCTTGCGCGTGGCCACTGCTGCCACCACAGCCGCGCCGCTGATGGCGAACTTCCAGAGCGTGTCCGACATGCGTCGATGCCTTTTGTCGATGGATCGGGTCGATGGATCGGGGTCGATGGATCGGGGTCTGGTCGCCGGGGTCCGGGGCGGCCGCCGCCGGCAGTCGAGAACTAGGCTCATGGACATGGCTGCCAGTGACGTGCTCTACCGATTGTACGAACGCCGCCTCGAGAGAGGGCTGGCCGGGGAAACCCTGCCGTGCCACGTCGGGGTGATCCTGGATGGCAACCGCCGCTATGCGCGTGCCCGCGGCCTGTCCTCGGTCAGCGAGGGGCATCGCGCGGGGGCCGACAAGATCCCCGAGTTCCTCGACTGGTGCTTCGAACTCGACATCCCCTACGTCACCCTGTGGCTGTTGTCGACCGACAACCTCGGTCGCGACGACGAGGAACTTCGCCACCTGCTCGACATCATCGTCACGACCGTGCGCGACATCGCGACACATCCCTCGACGTCGGCACGCAACCTGCGGGTGACCGCGGTCGGGACGTTGGACGCCTTGCCCGACGAGGTCAGGGAGGCGCTCGACGCGGCATCGCAGGCCACCGAGGGCAACGATGGCTTCCACGTCCAGATCGCCGTTGGCTACGGCGGTCGCCAGGAGATCACCGACGCCCTGCGCAGTTGGCTGCGCGACATGGAGGCGTCCGGGCACAGCCTCGAGGAGGCCGCTGCCACCCTGCAGCCCGACCACATCGGTGCGCACCTGTACACCAGTGGGCTGCCCGAGCCCGACCTGATCATTCGCACCTCCGGCGAGGTCCGGCTGAGCGGGTTCCTGCTGTGGCAGTCCGCCCACAGCGAGTTCTACTTCTGCGATCCCTACTGGCCGGACTTTCGGCGGGTCGACTTCCTGCGCGCCCTGCGCGACTACGCCAACCGGGCACGCCGCTTCGGTCGCTGACGCCAGCGCCAACCCGACTGGTGGAGTTGCCGGGTCGGCCCGTCGAGGTTGCGAGGCTCGCCCGGTCGTGGCCACTACGGTTGCCCCCGTTCGCCATGTCGTCCTTCGTCGAAGGTGGCCCCCAGGTGGCACAACTGCATGACCGTCCCAGCCGGCGTGGCCACAGCCCGGGATGGCTGCCATCCCGTCCCGATCTGCACGGACCGGGGGCAGCCACCGACTCCCTCGACGCCCAGGTCCGTCCGACTGCCCATCCACTCCACCTGCCGACGCCGCCCGCCACGGGCGGCGTCGTCTTCGTCGTGGTCGACGGCCAGCCCCCGTGGGTCGGACCGTTGCACCACCTGCTCACCGCATGTCCGAGCCTGCCTCCGAGGACCCTTCCGTGACTGACCGTCCGACTGCCGCACCCACCCACCTCACCGAGCGCCAGACCTACGTCATCGACACCAACGTCCCGCTGGCCGATCCCACCTCGATCATGCGCTTCGACGAACACCACGTCGTGGTCCCGCTGGTCGTGGTCGAGGAACTGGATCGCAAGAAGGCGATGGTCGACGACATCGGCCGCAATGCCAGGCTCGCCCTGCGCGGCATCGAGGAACTCCGCGCCCGCCACGGTGGACTGGCCGAGGCAGTCGTGCTGCCCCACGGGGGGACGTTTCGCATCGAGTCCAACCATGTCGACGAACCCCTGCCGCCCTACCTGGACGCCCACAAGGCCGATCATCGCATCCTCGCGGTCGCGAAGGGGCTCGGGGGCGTGCTGGTCACCAAGGACGCCGCCCTGCGCATCAAGGCGTCGCAACTGGGCGTCGAGGCACAGGACTACCGCGGCGACACCGCGCGGGTCGACGAGCACTGGGACGGCGTGACCGAACTCGACGTGGCGGTCGAATCCATCGACCACCTGCATCGCGACGGCAAGATGATCCTGTCGCCCGACCACGCGGGCCTGGTGCGCAACGAGTGCCTGGTCCTGCGGGCCGGCCAGTCGTCGGCACTGGGTCGGGTGATCG